>NC_008571.1:3642500-3798465 GCF_000060345.1 Christiangramia forsetii KT0803
GAAGTAAAAAACCACCTCCCCTTCTTAATTCAAATTTGAATTAGCCAAAATTTTTAAGATCCACACATTAGGCAATCATCACCTTCGCCTTCTTTAGATTGAGCAATAATTGCTCTTAATTCTTCCGGCGATAAGGCTCCTTCCGCTTCAGATTCCTGAGAAATAACCGGCTTTGGAGCTGCCTGAAGTTTTTCTGCCGCTTTCGCAGGAGCTTCAGATACTGCAACTATGGGTTCTTTTTTCTTTTCTTTCTCCAAGGTGAATTTAATAGCATCCACCGCAGATTTGGTTCGAAGATAATACATTCCTGTTTTTAGTCCGCTTTTCCAGGCATAAAAATGCATAGAAGTTAATTTGCTGTAATTGGCATTTTCCATGAACAGGTTAAGAGATTGTGACTGATCTATAAAATATCCTCTATGTCTGGACATATCTATGATATCTTTCATGCTTAATTCCCAAACGGTTTTATAGAGTTCCTTAAGATCATCTGGAATAATATCAATATCCTGAACAGATCCATTATTACGCATAATAGCATTCTTCACCTCATCGTCCCAAAGATTTCTTGAAACCAGATCTTCCAGCAAGTGCTTATTTACCACTATAAATTCACCCGAAAGTACCCTTCTGGTGTATATGTTTGAAGTGTAAGGCTCGAAAGCTTCGTTGTTTCCTAAGATCTGAGAGGTTGAGGCTGTAGGCATGGGAGCAAGTAGCAGTGAGTTTCTCACCCCTTCCTTCATCACCTGTTTACGCAGTTTTCCCCAATCCCATCTTCCGCTAAGGTCTTCATCTTTAATTCCCCAAAGATTATACTGAAATTCACCTTCACTAATTGGTGAACCTTTAAAGGTTGAATAAGGACCTTCTTCTTTTGCCAGTTCCATAGAGGCTGTTACAGCGGCGAAGTAAAGTGTTTCGAAAATCTCCTGATTTAGCTTTTTAGCTTTATCTGAAGTAAACGGCATTCTAAGTTTGATGAAAGTATCAGCAAGACCCTGCACACCAAGACCTACCGGGCGATGGCGCATATTGGAATTTTCAGCTTCCTTTACCGGATAGTAATTTCTATCAATTACTTTATTAAGATTCTTTGTAACTCGTTTCGTTATTTTAAATAGTTCTTTATGATCAAATTCGTTGCCTTTTATGAACATTGGCAGCGCGATTGATGCAAGATTACAAACGGCAACTTCATCGGGGCTGGTGTACTCCAGAATTTCCGTGCAGAGATTTGAAGAGCGAATCGTTCCTAGATTCTTTTGATTAGATTTTCTATTTGCCGCATCTTTATAAAGCATATACGGTGTTCCCGTCTCTATCTGGGATTCCGTTATTTTTTCCCAAAGTTCACGGGCTTTGATTGTTTTTCGGCCTTTATTTTCAGCTTCATATTTTTCATAAAGTTTCTCAAATTCTTCTCCATATGTATCAAAAAGTCCCGGGCATTCCTGGGGACACATTAATGTCCATTTTTCGTTTTGCTCCACCCTTTTCATAAAAAGATCTGGCATCCACATCGCGTAGAATAAGTCACGAGCCCGCATTTCCTCTTTTCCGTGGTTCTTTTTAAGATCCAGAAAATCAAAAATATCGGCATGCCACGGTTCTACATACATTGCGAAAGAACCTTTTCTTTTTCCGCCACCCTGATCTACATAACGTGCGGTGTCGTTAAAAACACGCAACATGGGAACGATTCCATTGGAAGTACCATTAGTACCGGAAATATAAGATCCGGTAGCTCGAACATTGTGTATAGATAAACCAATCCCTCCGGCAGACTGTGAGATCTTAGCTGTTTGCTTCAACGTATCATAAATCCCATCAATACTATCATCTTTCATGGTAAGAAGAAAGCACGAGGACATCTGAGGTTTTGGAGTACCTGAATTAAAAAGTGTGGGAGTAGCGTGTGTAAAATACTTTTTAGACATTAGCTCATAAGTTTCTATGGCAGCGTCCAGATCGTCAATATGAATACCTATAGAAACCCGCATCAACATATGCTGAGGGCGTTCAGCGATCTTGCCGTTTAATTTCAGCAAATAAGATCTTTCTAAAGTTTTGAATCCGAAATAATCATAGCTAAAGTCACGGTTATAAATAATGGTAGAGTCAAGTTTTTCTTTGTTCTCAATAATCACCTTATATACTTCGTCAGAAAGTAAAGGCGCCTTTTCCCCGGTACGCGGATTTACATATTCATATAAATCTGTCATTACCTCAGAGAAGGTCTTTTTGGTATTTTTATGCAAGTTTGAGACTGAGATTCTCGCAGCCAGTTTAGCATAATCTGGATGAGAAGTAGTCATGGTTGCCGCGATTTCGGCAGCAAGATTATCAAGTTCACTGGTAGTAACATTATCGTAAAGGCCTTCAATTACCCTCATGGCTACTTTCACAGGGTCTACCAGTTCATTAAGTCCGTAGCAAAGTTTTTTAACCCTGGCCGTAATTTTGTCGAACATGACGGGTTCTTTTCTACCATCTCTTTTTACTACATACATAAGCAACAATTTTAGTTAGTGGTGCTAAGGCATCTTTAGGAAAAGTCATTAGCGATCCTGGCCGGGAATTGAATCCGGATTAATAATTTAAAATTTCGGGTGAAAATATCAAAGTTCAACTAGCGCCACGTTGGGGGACGCAGCGCAGTTGCTCCTTAGAAATCAGCATCAAAGCTAATTTCGTCTGATTCTTTGTCTTTATTCATTACTCCTGCCTTCTGGTATTCGCTTACACGTTTTTCGAAGAAATTTGTTTTACCCTGCAGGTTGATCATATCCATAAAGTCGAATGGATTTGAAACATTGTATTCTTTCTCACAATCAAGTTCTACCAGAAGCCTGTCTGTTACAAACTCAAGATATTGAGTCATTAGCTTGGCATTCATTCCTATAAGGCTAACCGGGAGTGATTCTGTAACGAATTCACGTTCTATGTTTAGAGCATCAATTAAGATCTCTCTTATTTTTTCTTTTGGCACCTGATTTACAAGATGCTGGTTATGAAGGTGAACCGCAAAGTCACAATGCATCCCTTCATCTCTGGAGATTAACTCGTTAGAGAAAGTCAGGCCAGGCATCAAACCACGTTTCTTTAGCCAGAAAATAGAACAGAATGCTCCTGAGAAGAAAATTCCTTCTACCGCTGCAAAAGCGATTAATCTTTCAGCAAAAGAATCTGATTCAATCCATTTTAAAGCCCAGTCTGCTTTTTTCTTTATAGCTGGGAACACTTCAATAGCCTTAAATAACTGATCTTTTTCCTTCTCATTTTTTACATATGTATCTATAAGAAGTGAATAAGTTTCAGAATGTATGTTTTCCATCATGATTTGGAAACCATAGAAAAATTTAGCTTCAGAATACTGTACTTCATTTACAAAATTTTCGGCCAGGTTCTCGTTTACAATCCCATCTGAAGCTGCAAAAAACGCTAAGATATGTTTTAAAAAATAACGTTCATCAGCGCTCAATTTGTTATTCCAGTCAGAAAGATCTTCATGAAGATCAATCTCCTCGGCAGTCCAGAAGCAGGCTTCCATTTTTTTATACCAGTCCCAAATATCATGGTGTTTAATAGGGAAGATCACAAAACGATCTTTATTCTCCTGTAGTATCGGTTCTATTTGGGCCATAATTATTTAGGGTTTTTCGGTATAATCTGAATTTTATTGAAAAGTGTTTAACAAATATTTAAAAATGTGACGTATAATGAAAGAATTTAGGGTAAACCTTTTCAACAAAGTTTTCAACAGACCAAACACCTGAGTTTTCATAGGCTTATGTTAAATGTACTATGTAAATACCTGTAAAATAAAGGCTTATTAATTGTTAATAATTTTATGAACAGAATTAGTTCCGGTCAAAATAGGTGAGGTTTTGCAACCTAAGATTTGGCTTCAAACGGGCGTAAAATGGCAAGATTAAATGCGAAAACCGGTAAAATTTTTACCGGTTTTCTAGAAAACAGAATCAACTTTTTGGTTGGTCCACCTATAAAATTGTTTACATACTATTGTAGTCTGATTTGTTTATTTGGAAATTCTCTTTGGAGAGCGAAGTACAGTACATCTTCATATTGTCTTTCCCTTTATTCTTATCTATGACCTCCATTTCTAACATCAATCCGTCTGAATGTTTTTTGAACCATTCAGCATCTACGGCTTTAGGAATTTTTGGATTCCCTTTGCTTTGAAACATACTGGCGAAATTGAGATTTGTTTCTTCGGTTAAATAAGAGGTAACTATATATTCATCATTCTCCATCCGGTAACCGTTACAATCATATCCTAATATCTTCTTTTTGCCAATTTCCGTGATCTGCATATTTTCATAATCAGACATTTCTTCCACGTCCTTAGCATTTATTTTCATTTTTGTCCCCATAACCATCTTTGAACCATCATTATTCATATACATAGTGTTTAGGTTAGCTAATGGATCAAAAACCATGATCATTTTATTGTCTTCCTGATTGATTATGGTTCCGAGGTAACTGGCATCTTCTTCAAATAGATAAACTAGATCTGTAGCGCCGTCTTTCGTTTCTATCGTCATATCGTACTTCCAGGAAAATTGATAAGTATCGGGTATTTCAGAATAATCAACCTGGCTTAGTCCCAGGTCCATATTATTCTCCCAAATATTATTAAGGCTTTTATCTGTTTCTTCCGCAGCTTTATTGGAAATGTTTTCGGTAACCGTATTCTCTACCTTTTGTTCAACTTTCTTTTTCAGTTTTTTAAGGAACTGAGCATTTGCAGGACTCCCCAATAACAGGAAAGCCAAAACCATTGTGCTTAGATATTTCATAATTTAATTTTTAAATACAAAAGCTAAATGGGGCGCATAAGTAAGCATGATACTATAGATTATCAATGTGGGTACTTATATAAAGTCGGGGGGAAGAAAAATTTGAATAATATTAAAGATAAGAAAACTAAATAGTATAGAATGTTAAATAGCTGAAAAACAGAAAAATAAGTGTTATTTCTGGGTGATTCCTTTTGCGACTACTTCTAATTCCTTGTACCAATCTTCACCGTATTTTCTAATAAGGGCTTCTTTTACAAATTTATAGATAGGAACCTGTAACTCGGCACCAAGACTACAGGCATCATCACATATTTCCCAGCGGTGATAATTTACAGCAGAAAAAGAAGAATATTCCTGGATTCGTACGGGATATAGATGGCAGGAGACAGGTTTCTTCCAGGAGATATCGCCCTGGTTGTATGCTTCCTCAATTCCGCATAAGGCAGTACCTTTTTCATCAAAAGTCACGTACGCGCAATCTGCATTGTCTATCAAAGGAGTTTCAATTTCACCATTCTCGCGGGTAATATAAACACCTTGTTTCTCAATAGCTTCAATGCCTTCTTTGCGTAAATAGGGTTTAACTTTGGGATATATCTCTTCCATAATCGCTCTTTCTTCCGGCTCTACGGGAGCGCCGGCTTCACCGTCTATACAGCAAGCGCCTTTACAGGCCGAAAGGTTGCACAAAAAATCATTTTTAATGATCTCTTCAGAAACTAAAGTTTTACCTAATTGAAACATGGGACAAAGATAATTTTATAAGATTTAAGACGAAGAAATTCAGCAAGAAAATTCATATAAATTTAACACGATTCCTTAATTGCCAATCAGATAAGATAGAGTACTTTTGCCCGCAATTTTGAAATAAAGCTGGTTATGTTTAAAGTGTTGGATTTTAGGCAAATATTTACTGCAGGGATGATTCTTTTCGCGGTAATAGATATAATTGGGAACATACCAATTATTATTGATCTACGTAAGAAAGTAGGTCATATTCAGAGTGAAAAGGCCTCTATTGTAGCGGGGATAATTATGATTGTTTTTCTCTTTCTCGGGAAGGAGATTTTAAACCTAATTGGGATAGACGTAAATTCTTTTGCAGTTGCAGGTTCATTTATTCTGTTCTTTTTGGCTTTGGAAATGATCCTGGGTATTAGTCTTTATAAAGATGATGCCCCAGAAACAGCTTCGGTAGTTCCATTGGCTTTTCCATTAATTGCCGGTGCTGGTACGATGACCTCTTTAGTCTCATTGCAGGCCGAATATGAAACGCTAAATATTATTGTTGCTATCGTTATCAATATTATATTTGTATACCTGGTTCTAAAGTCTTCAGGAAAGATAGAGAGGATTCTGGGAAGCCAGGGTATTAATGTAATCAGGAAAGTTTTTGGAGTAATTCTTCTGGCAATTGCTGTAAAACTTTTCGCTGCGAATATTCAGAGTTTATTTTCATGAAGTATCTTATTTATACCATTGTATTTTTAGCGATTGTTTTTATTGGGATTAGTGTACGCTCACTGGATCATAATAATCTACTGGAAGGGGACAGCGGGAATGCGTTAATCGTTATTGCTGCCAGCCTTTGTGTAATAGTTCTAATGTCTATTTTGCTTATTTCCAGAACGATTGCGAAAAAGAATAAATAATTATGGATTTTGATGTTATAATCATTGGCGGTGGCGCTGCGGGTCTTTCCTGTGCTTTGGTCATTGGTTCTGGGATGTCTAAGCCATTTGCTGAAAATAGAAAAGCAGGAATAATCCTGCATCAAAAATCTTCTCATTTACAATCTGCATTGCTTAATAATGTATTTGGAATTCCTCCTGAAACAAAGGGGGTGGATGTATTGAATCAGGGTGTTGCACATCTTACAGATTTATACCCTGAAGTCCGGCAAATTTCGAGAGAAAAAGTAATAGAGGTTGCTGGAATTAACGGCAGATACCGCGTAATAACAAATAGGAATGAATATTCAGCCGAAAGAGTTGTGGTCGCAGTTGGATATACCAGCCCATTTAGAATTAACGGGCTGGAGGAATACCTGATTCCGCATAAAAAAGCGAAAATATCCAAAAACAGGATTCAGCTAAAGAATGAAGATCATTTGGTGAAATCAGGTTTATATGTGGCGGGTACCCTCGCCGGCTGGCGGAGTCAATACGCAATCGCGAGTGGAAGCGGAGCCGCTGTTGCTACAGATATCTTAACGGTCTGGAATAATGAAGAGCATACAAAAGTGCACGATAAACTAACTTAGAAAATAGCAGATAAAGCTAAAAGGAAGGCTTATGGCGGCAGCGATCATAAAACTTTGCTGAAGATTTCTATATAACAATGCACGTTTCAGTTGTTTAGTGAAATTAGAATCTTCGTTGGATCTAATTTGTTTTTTAAGCAGATTTCTTGAAACATTAGAATTATTCACCAGAATATCTTTTTGTAAGAATAGGTAAGTACTATTATCCAGTAATCTAAAAGAAACTGCGATAATAAATAAAAACAAAGGTGTTAGTGGCCATATAGCCGATAGATATTCTAAGAAGTTTTCCATCGAAAACCTAAAGTATTATTTTTCTTTCGACAACTGTATTACTTTCATGATTATTCGATCATCTTCATTTAAATACCGTTCAAATACATTAGTTCCAAAAAGTTGCTGGGCAATTTCAGCTTTTAAATATTTCTTCAAAAGAGGTTTACGCGCTTCACTGGTTTTTTCGATGCCAAGATTCATATTCTTTAGATAACGATCAAAATCCTGAATCATTTCCTCGGTAATTACAATTTCATCCCTGAAAACTTTTTTGGAAATTGAATTATAATACGCTCTATTCTGTTCAAGAATGTCGAATACAAACCGGCTCATATAGCCACCACGCAGGAAAAAGGTAAGTTTTTCTTTTTCTGAATCAGTATCTTTGGGTACAAAGATATCAGGGATAATTCCGCCGCCACCGTAAACAATTTTACCACCGGGCGTTTCGTATTTCAGGCTGTCATTTACCTCTATGCTATCTTCGCTGTTAAGCTCGCCATTTTTATAACGGCGCATATAGTCGTTGAAGTAAGATTCATTTCCATTATCATATGGTTTTTGAATAGACCTTCCGGTAGGGGTATAATACCTGGCGATCGTCAGCCGTACGGCACTTCCATCCCCTAATTCCATTTCCCTTTGTACCAAACCTTTTCCGTAAGATCTCCTTCCTACAATAGTACCAACATCGTTATCCTGCAGGGCACCTGCAACCACCTCACTTGCCGAGGCAGAATTTTCATTTATAAGCACAAATACTTTTCCGTTCTCAAAAGCTCCTTTTCTCTGGGCATAGGTCTCCTCAATAGCTCCGCTTTTGTTTTTGGTAAAAAGTATAAGCTTGTCATCTTTAATAAATTCATCGGCAATATTGATCGCTTCTGAAAGATATCCGCCGGGATTGCCCCGAAGATCCAGTGCTATCTGTTTTGCACCTTCCTTTTTTAAATCTTTGATTGACTGGCTAAATTCTTCGTAAGTGGTTTCTGAAAACCGGTCTATTTTAATATAACCCAGATCTTGGGTTAACATATAGGTCGCGTTCACACTTTTAAGCGGAACTTTACCACGTTTCAATTTAAAAGTTAGCAGGTCTTCAATTCCCTTTCTCAGAATTTTCAGGGTAACTTTGGTATTCGCTTTCCCTTTTAACTGAGTAGTTATTGAATCATCACTAATTTCTCTATCAAATAGCTTTTCGCCATTGGCATATAAAATTCTATCGCCGCCACGAATCCCAATTTTTTCACTAGGCCCGCCTTCCAGTGCTTTAATGACAACTATAGTATCCTGGATCTTATAAAAACTCACCCCGATTCCTACAAAGTCACCTTTCATGTTTTCGGTAACCCTCCTGTATTCATCCTTTGGAATATATACCGAATGTGGATCCAGATTCTCTAATATCTTATTGACGGTCACATCCACGATACTATCGGTATTCACATCGTCTACATATTCATAATCGATATAATCGATTAGCCGGTTTAGCTTTTGTTTTTTAGGGTTTGCTGAAAAGAGTTCATCTGTAGGGTCAAAGTCCATTCTTGCGCCAAGAATTAATCCAATGGCGCAGGCAATGCTTAATAATAGCGGTGTATATATTTTATTTTTTCCCTTCAATCTTCAAGTTCTGTTATTTGCTCAAGTTCAACACCTGCTTTTTTCAAAAATTCAAGGCCCGAATTATCCTTGTAATCAATTTGAAAAACCAGCCTGCTTATACCAGATTGGTGTATTAATTTACTGCATTCCTTACAGGGAGACATGGTTATATATAAAGTAGCATCTTTACAGGACTGAGTAGAGCCGGCCACTTTTAATATCGCATTTGCTTCAGCATGCAAAACATACCACTTGGTATAGCCCTCTTCATCCTCACAAAAATTCTCAAAACCGGTGGGGGTACCATTGTATCCATCAGAAATAATCATTCTATCTTTTACAATTAACGCGCCAACCTGCTTTCTATTACAATGGGATAATTTACTCCATTCCCGTGCAATTCTCAAATAAGCCTTATCGAATTTTAGCTGTTTTTTTTTATTCATGACAACTGTAAATATCTAGGTTACAGAAATTAATAATAGGGTGCAAATTAAGAGATTATTGATGAAAATATGTCTAAACAGGTTTTTAATCTACAGTGCCAGGTAACTTTCTACAAGAATAGGGAGGATGATCCCAATTACTATAGAGGCCGTAACCAGTATCCAATCCCTTTTTGAGACACTTAGGACATTTTGAAGCAGAAAGCCTATGATCATAACTGCGAGTACTACAATAACCTGAGCAGTTTCAATTCCTAAGGCAAATTCTACCAGGGGCCAAAATTTACTTTCAGATCCCGCAGCGATCATCTTGAAATAGGAGGAAAAACCCAATCCGTGAATAATTCCGAAGAAAGCGGTTGTGAAATATAAAAGATTGAAATTTGTATTTCTAACTTTTTTTCCTGCAGTTACAATATCGAAAATCGCCGTTGCTAAAATGGTTACAGGAATTAAAAACTCCACATAATCTGCATCAACTTTTACGATCTGATATACCGATAGAAAAAGAGCCAGGGTATGTCCCAGGGTAAACAGCGTGACCAGCCATAATACTCTTTTCCAGGTGCTAAAGCCATAAGAAGCTACGAGTACGATAAGAAATAGCACGTGGTCATATGCCTGCCAGTCCAGGACGTGATCCAGTCCGAGCTCAAAGTATAGCCAAAATTGCGACATAGTTGAGTTTATTAGCGAAGTTTCGAAAGTACAATTTATTAGAATAATTGCCAAGATATAGGTCTTAGCAAGGATATTATTAGAAATGTTATAAATGAAAAATACCTTTAAAGTGGTATTTTTTAAATGTAATTCCCTATTTATCTTGGCTATACCAAATAAATGATAATTAATACTGGTTTTTAATTCATGCAGAGATTTGAGTAGGGTCAAATTTCTGAAATGTTGTGTTGGGGTAGATCAATATAAGTGAGTTAATTTCTAATAATTAAGCATTCATATTTTGGACTTAAAGCCTTCAGGAAATTTCCAGAAGGCTTTTATTTAATCTTTCCAATCATCAGAAGATGATACTGAAAAACTAAGAAGCAATCCTTAAAGTTTTATAATTCTTATATTTATTTTTCAAGATAGCCCTATGCAAGAAGATCTAAAGAAGATCTCAGATTTCTGGAAAAATACGTATTCAAGTAAGATAAGAGATTACCGCTCTTTTAAAATTTCTGATGATTTTAAAATATTTGCTTCTTTGTTCGCTTTGGGGCAGTCTTATTTATATATTGTAAATCTTCATGATCTCGAACTGGAATATGTTTCAGAATCTGTAGAAATGTTTGTAAGTAAAAAGGTAAAAGATCTTAATATTCATGATCTTTTAAAAACAGTGCTTCCCGAAGAAATTGGCAGTATCGATTTGAAAGGTAAGGTCATCAGTAATTTTTACACCTCTTTTCTGGATCGTGATGAAGCCCTTGCTTATAAAAATATGTTCTCATACCGAATGAAGGATAAAAACGGACAGGTTAGAACGATGCTTTACCAGGCCATCCCATTGAGTATTCTGGAAAATGGAATGCCAGAACATGTGCTGTGTATCCAAACAGATGTTTGTCATCTTAAGGTGACTAGTACCAATTCTGTATCGTTTGTTCATATGAACGGCGGGAAATCATATTTTAATGTAGATATCTCTCAGGGGAAATTTGATCCCAACGCCTGTGAAGGAGACAAAAATCTTCGGGAAATTATTTCAGACCGGGAAAAGGAAATTGTAATTCGATTTTCCAGAGGTTTAAATGCAGAACAGATCGCGACCGATCTGAACCTTTCCCCACATACCGTCAAAACTCATCGAAGAAACGTATTGCAGAAGAGCGGTTGCACCAATACTACGGAATTAGTGGCAAAGTGTCTTACTAGCGGCATAATTTCTCCCATTTAGATATCAATAAAAAAGCAAATTATAGATTTTAATTTTCTTCAATAGAATTTAAAAAGATAGCAAAGAAGATTTTTTATTCTCTGGTAATAATTTTTATTGAATTGAATCCTTAGAACTAAAAATTTTATATTTTTGCCGTCCACAAGCTCGAGTGGCGGAATTGGTAGACGCGCTGGATTCAAAATCCAGTTCTTTCGGGAGTGCGGGTTCGATTCCCGCCTCGAGTACTTAAACCCTGATAATTTTTAATTGTCAGGGTTTTTTACTTACCTAAATAGGGCATATCTACAAATTACATATTCTTGGTGGGAGATTTCAGTATATTTCTATCAAAATGGCTAAAACGTAAAACCGATTCTGATACCTCCCCATTTTGTTGGCGTTCCAGTCTCAAATTCCCGGGTAAGTACCGTGCGGGAATATTCAAAATACAATGTTCTGGTCTTCAGTATAAAACCGTAATTAAATTGGCCTGTTAGCCTGGTTATTTCTTCAGAAGGAATCGTGTACGGACTATCTTTATTAAAAACCCCGCCTTGTAACGTAGTATCATATCCAATAATATTTCCCAGAACCTGGGAATATCCATAAAGCTGAAATTTACTTTCCCTGTTATTAACTGAAAATGCTGAATTTATAAGTCCAATATTAGTGTTAAGACCAATTGATGCATTAGTGAATAAAGTACCAAGTTGTGCAGTAGAATTAGATTGCAGCGATAAATAATCTCCCGCTCTAAATAGCTGTTTTTCATAAGCTATCTTGTAATTTAGAACTACATCATTCTTTATCTGATTTTTCCAGCCACGAGGAATTGTGTTTCCCGTGATTTTATGAATACCTACTTGCATTTCTTTTCCAAAGGCACCGGGACCTATAAGCCCCAAATTAAAGGAAGATGTTAATCTCGACTTTGCCAATGTATCTGTGGTAATGGCGAAACTCTTTAGCATAATTGCAGCGGCAAACGGGCGATCTCCTATTTGGATTTCCGGACTTCCAATATCAGGGGCTGTAAAACCTATATGCTCTATTGCCAATCCATATTTGACCTCAGAATTTTTAAGTGATAGAAAAAGATAATTAGCAGGATTCTTTTCTAGAAAGGGAGCAACCAATTCTAAGCTATACCCTTGAGTGTAGTTTTCATCGGTACCAGAAAAATAATCATTATCGTAATTAAATCTAAAGTAGGAATCACTTTTAATATTCCGAAATGATACCAGATTATCTATTTTTTGAGCCGATATAAGGCACGGAATCAATAGAAATAAAATGGCGGGAAAAGGATTGTACTTCATACTATCATTTACGCAAAGTGGAAGAAACTGGTTTTAATGAATAAATTAGTTCAACTTAATAAATCGAAATTTAATTTGAACCTGTTTTGAAGAATTTTAGATTATAGGAGATAAATATAGATTTCTAAAATATGAGATAGGGCTAAAGTTAACAGATGTTACTGAGCTTGTTTACATGCTTCTGGATCGATAATAAAAGAATATTAATTTTAGCTAAGAAGTGATTTCTGAAATATCACAGTTTATTGATGGAATAGCAGTGAAAATTATATAATATCCCTTACTGACTTTTTTTTGCTATAAATTTTTTCATCACTCCTGAAACCTAAATTTATATGAGAAAAACTAATTCATAAATAGGGTAAATTTTCTGAAATAATATTCTAAAATGGGATGATGAACATCTGGAATAAATGGAAAAAATGAAATTCCTGATCTGTTGTCACCCTACGGGTAAAATTACTAGAAATCTTAGCAACTAAAAATCATCTCCAATTTTGAAAAAGATTAAAAATAGTAGCTTTTAGTAAGAAATATTTTAAATTAAGACCAAAGCCAGGCCTGCGTTTTTGCTGGCTTTTTAAAATTTATATAATGCTTCAAAATAAAAAAATATCATATTCTGTGCTGGACCTTGCTGTAGTAGGACAGGATATTCCACATACTAAAGTTTTTAAGAATACTGTTGAACTCGCACAGAAAGCTGAGGAATTGGGCTATACTCGATTCTGGTTGGCAGAACATCATAATATGGTGAGTATTGCCAGTTCTGCTACCACAGTACTGATGAGCCACGTTGCAGCTAAAACAAAAAATATTCGTATTGGTTCGGGTGGGATTATGTTGCCAAACCACTCACCTTTGATCGTAGCCGAACAATTCGGAACTCTGGGGTCATTATATTCAGGTAGAATAGATATGGGGTTGGGGAGAGCACCGGGAACAGATCAGGTAACGGCGCATGCTATAAGAAGTGATAGAATGAATTCTGTCTATAAATTTCCACATGAAATAGATGAAATTCAGAAGTACTTTAAAAATGAAAGAACCACCACCAAGGTTAGAGCTACGGTTGCTGAAGGTGTAGATGTTCCTATGTACATTTTGGGTTCTAGTACAGATAGCGCACATGTAGCCGCTGAAAAAGGACTGCCTTATGTTTTTGCCAGTCATTTTGCGCCGGCACAGTTATTCCAGGCGATGGAAATTTATTACAGAGAATTCCAGCCTTCAGAATATTTTGATAAGCCTTATAGTATTGCGGGAATTAATGTAATCGCAGCAGATACTAATGAGGAAGCAGAAAAGATCTCTACCAGTTCCCTGAAAATGATGGTAGGAGTAATGACGGGGAATTTAGATTATCTTCAAAAACCCCAGGAGATGACTGCAGAATTACAAGCTGTTCGGGAGAATCCGTCTTTAAAAAGAATGCTTCAATATGCCTTTGTGGGGGATCGCGAAACTATTAAACAAAATACCCAAGACTTTATTAAGAAAACAGGGGTAGATGAGATTATCGTCGCTTCCCATATTTATCATCAGGAAGACCGGTTAAAATCATTCAGTATTTTTTCTGACATTATGAAAGAGATCAATTCCTAAACTTCCTTAAAATCCCGCTTATTTCTCTTTAAGTATGGTTAAAACTTTAGTGTTCAGCCTTTTTTGAGCTGCATTTTTGTTCGAAATCATTTAACTTGAAAAGAAAAAGTATGGAAGAGATAGTTAAAATAAAATCAATTGGTCAGGTCACACATGATGTAAAGCAATTTGTAGTTGAAAAACCTAAAGGCTATAACTTTACTCCTGGTCATGCAACGGAAGTTTCAATTAATAAAGAAGGATGGAAGGATGAAAAAAGGCCTTTTACGTTCACCAGTCTAAATGAATCTGATGATCTGGAATTCACTATCAAAATTTATCCTGATCACGATGGTGTTACCGAGCAGCTAGGAAAACTAAAACAGGGTGATGAACTGATTGTTCGGGATACCTGGGGAGCGATTGAATATAAAGGGCCAGGTTATATTATTGCCGGCGGAGCTGGAATTACTCCTTATATCGCGATGTTGCGTGATCTAAATAAAAAAGAAAAGACAGAAGGCTTGCAACTTATTTTTTCCAATAAAACCGATAAGGATATTATTTTAAAAGACGAATTGGATAATATGCTAGGTAATGATGCTACCTATGTAATTACCGATCAAAAAGATACTAAGTTCACAAATGCTTATCTGGACGAAGAATTCCTGAAGAAAAATATTAAAGACTATAGCAAGCAATTTTATGTTTGCGGTCCACCTAAAATGACAAAGGAGATTAGCAATATCCTTGAGAAATTAGGAGCTAATCCAGATGCGGTTCAATTAGATGATCAATAATTTCAAGATGAGTTCGTGATAAACCGGATGCAAATCCGGTTTTTTTAGCGGGAAAAATTAATTCTGATCTTCAGCATATTTTTTGAATGTATTGAGAATTGACTGCCAGCCTTCTTGCTGCATTTCTTTTGAGTTTTCATCTTCGGGTTCAAAAGTTTGTTTTATAGTGGTAGAATTATCTTCTTCTGAAAAAATAACCGTAACCATTCGTCCATCTTCAATTTCGTAAACCAGTTTCTTTTTTGGTTTTACCTCCTTGTAAACACCGGAGAAGTCAAAACCGAAGCTTCCATCTTTTGCTTCCATTCGGTATACAAATTTACCGTCTTCTTTAAGATCATTTTCTGCTGAAGGACATAACCAGTCTTCTGAAGCATGATTCCATTTGGTGATATGTTCCGGTTTTGTCCAGAATTCCCATACTTTTTCAACACTTTTATCAATGCTGGTTTCAACATTTATCGTTTCTTTTGAGGCCATTTGGAAGTTTTAAATAAGTTAATCCTAAATTATCAAATTTTCGGGACTTATTCTATATTGAAAAGTAGTATAGTCATTGATTCGTCTCTTTCATTTTATAGAGATCGTGATGAAATACAATGATGAAGTATATGAGAATAGTAAGAAGGATTTCATAGGCGCTTTTCAGTTCAAATTCACCTGAATTAAAAATCAATTCCATAATTGTGTCCAGGAAAAAGAGCATGGTTCCAAATAAAAGGGCATTGGCAAATTTTCCGAATCGCATTTCAGTAATCTGGCTCGTTTCATTCTTTTGATAAGAAAAACTAATGAAGATCGCTCCCAGCAAAATGAGATCTTTAAATATCCATTTGAAAATGTTTTGATCCATGGTAAATAGATCCTTAAAGCTGTAATTGATGATGAGAATTACAATGGAGATGATAATGAGGGCAACTCCAATTAATTTAAAATAGGAGGGTAATAATTTCTTCATGGTTGGGTTGGTTTTGAGCTATCCTCATAGAAATGTGATATCGTATCCTCCTATTCTGTAAAAGAAAGGAAATTACCTGAGGTTAACAGAAACTAAATACTTGTGGAATAATTTGTGTTGAAATCTGAATCTAAATTATTTATTTAATAAAACCCAAATAAACCTTGTTTAAAATGCTCCCAGTCAGCCAAGATCTCAAGGGCAATAATTGCAAAAATTATAAGAATGAAAATTTTTAAATAGTCTTTTTTGGTAAGATGTGTGCTCATAGTTTAATTACTTTTCAGACTTTATAACTTCAATCGTTTGTGTACTTTTTGTCGGATTGATTACCCGAATATTTAATTGTTCATATTTCCATTTTTTAGCATTTCGATGAGCGATAAGATCCAATTTAGCTTTTCCCTTATCTCCCAGAACTTTAATGGTTGAAGTGACGCTTTTGTTATCTTTTGAATAATTGACCTCGCCATTCAAAATTGTCATTTTATCTATGGGTTGTATTTTCCCTATAGTTTCTATGACCCTTAAATCTTTATTTGCCTTATCAATTGCAGTTTGATAGAGCTCCTTATCAGCATAAGCCTGAGCAAGATCTGATGATATTTTCCCGAAACCGGAAGAGGCAAAAAGATAAATAATTACAATGATGAGGCTTACTAAAGGGACAGACCATTTATAATTTCTATTGAGCCAGTTTTCTTTCATTATCTTTTAAAGTTATAAGTAAAACAATCTGGAAAATCTCTATTTACAAAATCTATTAAAGCATTAAAATATAAAAAATGCTTTTAAGACGTGATGCCAACCAGGTTTAATTTAGTTCCTGAATCTGCCTTAAAATACCCAGTTTGTTTTCTAAGCATAAAATAAAGCCACTATAAACGGAATAATAACTGTTACAGATATAATGGCTGGCTTCAACCAGCTCTTTTTCTCGAATTCAATATCTTTTCCAAGATACCTATTCCAGAAATATTCGTTTAAAATGATCGCACCTAATATATTTAAAGGGATCGTTAAATTCGTTGTAGCCAGGGAATGTATGGTAATAATCATCCCTGTAGTATAAATAATTGAAAATATAAGCACCTGTATTCGCCCTCTTTTCTCTCCTTTTTTCTTTAGGTTACTCATTAAAATTACCGCTCCAAAAATAGTAGAAAAAATAAGTGAAAATGCAGTGATGACTCTTTTAGAATAAAGTTCTGGAAGAATTTCGGTGATTTCATTTTCTTCAAAATCATCATTTTCCAGATTTTCAGGATTCTTTTCGGTGATTTCCGATTTATAATTTAATATTTTCTTCAAGACGATATTACTTTATATCCATACATAATGAACAAAACTTGCTGAAGTAGGGATGCAGTTTTGCCCATTTTTGGGTCAGTGGGAAGCGAATTTAAAAAAAACTATAGAAACCCCATAGGATATTCTGAAAAGTAATAAATAGATAAAAATATCGTTAAAAGACTTTTTGAAAGATTAATGATGATAGAAGAATCGTCCACCCTGAATTTCGGGAGTTCTACCACATATTCTGCGAAAAAGGATTCAAAAAAATTACAAATTCCGGATAGTTGTGAAAGAGATTAATTTCCTGAATAATTTATTCACCGGTTATAAGAAGCTGTTTTAATGTCAATAACCTAATATTATTTTCTGGTCTGGAGGTACATCCAATATCCATCTCTGTATGGAATTCGAATATTTGTAAATCCGGCATTCTCGAGCCATTCCTTTTGAAGAAGATAATCTGTTGGCTTATCATAGTTTTTGTAATGTTCCATGACCCAGGCCCATTTTTCACCGTCAGGGAAGTTGGAGTTCACAAATTGACCCCATTGCTCAAGAAGCTGTGGATGATCTGGGTTTGTTTTACTTATCATTAAATCGCAGTAAGAAAATATTCCGCCAATTTTTAAAGAAGAATATATATTTTCGAAAATAGCTCGTTTCTCTTTTTTGTTGCAATGATGTAAACTGAAGCCTGCAACAATCAGGTCGTAATGATCTTTTTTGAATGAAAAATCATTAAAATACGTATTAGCATAATTAACGTTATAATTTTTGAACTGTTTACGGCATAGATCGATCATTTCAGTAGAAGCGTCTACAAGGGTAAAAGTAGCATCTGGAAAATAAGGAATAAGTTGAGCGGTAATATTACCGTTCCCACTACCAAGGTCAAGAATTGAATTAGGATTAAAATCTTCAGGAAAGTGTTTTCCAAAACTTGAGACCAGTTCCAGGTAACAAGGTACACAGCGAATCATATCATTGGTGTAATTCTTCGAAAATTCGTTGAATTCCAAGGCTATGTCCGTTTCTTTTTTCATTCAGTACTTGTTTGATTTCTATAAAGATAGGGTATTTGTTCAAAGGCGTATTTAATAAAGGCCGATATTCTCAGGATAAACAAGCTATTTAGACATGTAGAAAAAGCGATTCTAGCGTGTTTCTTTTTTTATTTAAGCAGGATTCATAAATAAGCTAGGTGCTTTTAAAATAAACTAATAGAATCTAATTCTAGGGGCTTTCCCTTAATTGATGCAACTTTCTTTTGAAGCAGTTGGTTTTATTCTGTAATCGCAAGGATAAATTTTTAAATTTGCATGCAACAATAACAAAACACACAACAAAAACAACACAAAATGCCTGCAACAGAAGCTAAGATCTTTAATTGTACCCAGAGTCGTGAACTTGCTGAAAAGATCGCTGGTCATTATGGTACAAAACTGGGGAACGTAATAACCTCTACTTATAGTGACGGTGAATTTCAACCTTCTTTTGAAGAATCGGTAAGAGGTTCACGAGTATTCATTATTGGTTCTACCCATCCCGGTAGCGATCATTTAATGGAAATGCTATTGATGCTGGATGCTGCAAAAAGAGCTTCTGCCAGACATATTACAGCTGTGATGCCATATTTTGGATGGGCAAGACAAGATAGAAAAGACAAGCCTCGTGTGCCCATCGCTGCGAAAATGATCGCAAGCATCCTGGAGACGGCGGGAGCTACAAGAATTATTACGATGGATCTTCATGCAGATCAGATTCAGGGATTTTTTGAAAAGCCTGTAGACCATCTTTATGCAAGTACCGTTTTTCTCCCATATCTAAGAAAACTTGGTCTTGATAATTTAACCATTGCATCCCCGGATATGGGTGGTTCCAAAAGAGCTTATGCCTATTCTAAAGCATTGGAAAGCGACGTGGTAATTTGTTATAAACAAAGGGCCAAAGCCAATGTGATTTCACATATGGAACTTATTGGAGACGTGACAGGAAAGAATGTTGTTTTGGTAGACGATATGGTAGATACTGCCGGGACGCTTACTAAAGCTGCAGATCTTATGATGGAACGTGGAGCAAAAAGTGTTCGCGCGATCTGTACGCATCCCGTACTTTCAGGAGAGGCTTACGATCGTATTGAAAAATCTAAGCTTGAGGAATTAATTGTAACAGATTCTATCCCGTTGCGCCAGGAAAGTAGAAAAATAAAAGTTGTGAGCTGTGCTGAACTTTTTGCTGATGTGATGAAGCGTGTTCAGGATAATGAGTCCATAAGTTCTAAGTTCATTATGTAATCCCTGCGAGCAAAGCGAAACAGTCTCAACTTAAGTATTGCCGGTAGAATTCTGGATGCGCTCCCGTTCATTTTTGTTCACAGCGTAGATTTCCAGTTTTTTGCCGGTCACTTTTTCAAATAATCCTGATTTTCTCTCGGCTCCCCATATTTCTAATTCAGGATCACCCATGGTTGTGATATAAAAATTTACATTTTCATCGCTATTATCAATTTCCAGTTTTTCAACATTTTGATAATGGCTTCGATCCAACCCATCAGCAACCCTCAACAATGCGGAAAGTCTCTTAACCTTCTTCCGAAGTGTTTTTTCAAGTTTCTTGTATAAAAAATGTCTTTTTTTAGGAGTGGATCGTCGATGATATCGTGCAACATTAGCCAGGATGTCAATCTCATCTTCAGTAAATCCCCTTAAATCTGAATGACGAATGAGGTAGAGTGCATGTTTATGATGCTTTCTATAAGAAATATAGTAGCCAATATCGTGGAGTAGGCTGGCATATTCCAGTAATTCCCGGTCGCTTTCTTCGAGTTTCAGCTCTTCTTTAAATTCATCAAATAATTGTAGAGCCATGGAGGCAACATGAGTAGAATGAGTTTCCAGCCAGTTGCATTTTCGAAGCAACTCGAAAATACTTCGCTTTCGCGGATCTGGAAAATTGGCGACGAGATCCAGTTTTGGCCGTTCTTTATTGATAAAGTTCAGAATCATTCCGTCTCTTAATGCCGCTTCAGAAATTTTTATCTGTTCAATATTGAATTTTTTCACCAGGTATTTAACCAGTACCATCCCGGGATTAATAATATCGATACGCTTTTCATCCAGCTCTTTGATCTTGGACCTTTCTTTTCTGTCCAGTTTGATAAAATCCTTGTACAATGATTTAAAATCGGAAGAATTAAAGACTAGTTCATTTAGCGTCATATTAGCGGTGAGAGAATTCCTGGTAGCTACCATAGCGCCTATATTTTCCATGGTCCCGGAAGAGCCGATAATGGTCTTTACCCCATAATTCTTCATGACGCCCTTTATCTCTTTAAGAGCCTTTTTATAATATTTTTTAAGATTTTTGATTTCATCTTTGGTAATGGGATCCTCGGAAACGAATTTTGCGGCCATTCTGGCAACACCCAGTTTTAAACTGTTGTGATAAACAAATTTTTGGTTGTTTCCAATGATGAATTCTACACTTCCACCACCAATATCCACCATCAATACCATTTCTTCATCTAAAGCAATACTATGCCTAACGGCAAGACCAATAAGTTCAGCTTCCATTTTTCCTGGGATGGCCCGTGCTTTAATGCCAACTTCGTCTATCATGCGTTGTATAAAATCCCCACCGTTCTTGGCCTCTCGAATCGCACTGGTGGCAAAAGCCAGAATTTCTTCCACTTCCTGGCTGTCACAAAGAAATTTGATGCGTTTTAACGCATCCAGACCTCTCTCTATGGCCTCCTCACTCAGATGATTATCCATACCTTTTTCAGCAAGGATCACCATTTCCTTTAGTTTATCAATAGTCCGGAAACTACCATCGGGATAAATATCTACCAAAACAGCATGAAACGAATTAGTTCCAAGGTCTATCGCTGCAATACGTTTTGTTGAGGTTGAGTTTTCAGACTTATTTTCCATTTTTCAGATACTAGTTTCAGTTTGTGTTCATGTAAACTTCAATTTAAACAAAATTGCCGGAAGGAATTATAAGCCTTTATGAAAACAATGATCAATTTTCAATAAACAATCAGCAGAAGGATAAAAAAGAGATTTCTTCCGTATGAAGAGATCGCTTCATTGCGTTCACGATTACGTAATAAGTAACTGTCACTGCGAGTGAAACGAAGCAGTCTCATATTGCTCCACTAAGCCTGTCGAAATGTGAAGTTGAAAATGAGATCCTAAAACAAGTTCAGGATGACGTTTCAAAACGGGTTGGGAGGAAATAGAAAAAGATCACATCACTTACTTCGCGAGGGTGTTTCCGGGGAGTTGTCACTTCGAGTGCAGCAGAGCAGTTTCAAGAATTGCCCCACTGAGCCTGTCGAAGTGTGGGTTTGGTTTATTGCGTTCAGTATTTTTAATTAAGAAAAGAATGATAATCTTAATTCCGCAGAACTTTTTAACGCACAGGGTTTTATAGATAAATAAAAAAACTTACTTTTGCATCCTGAAATTTTTACGCAGATGAAGGCAGTCCAGTAAGTGACCAGACGACATCTGTTAATAGTAATTTAAAATATACAAATGAAATCAATTACGATCAACGGATCTAAAAGAGAAAGCGTAGGCAAGAAGGCAACGAAAGCACTACGTAATGCTGGACAGGTTCCTTGCGTATTGTACGGGGTAGAAGGTGATCCACTACACTTTGCAGCAGAGGAAATATCATTCAAGAATTTAGTGTACACTCCAGATGTACACACTGTAAAAATCAAATTAAAAAGTGGAGAATCTTATGATGCTATCCTTCAGGATATCCAATTTCATCCTTTAACAGATGCGATTCTTCATATTGATTTCTACCAGATCTTTGGTGAGAAACCAATTACTATGGAAATTCCAATTCACACCGAAGGTGTTGCAAGAGGGGTTAAGAACGGTGGTGTATTAAGATATAACCTTCGTCGTCTTAAAGTAAGAGGATTACCAGCAGATCTTCCAGATTACATCGTAGCAAACGTTTCTAAGCTTAAAATTGGTCAGAAGCTTTATGTTACTGGAGTAGATAGCAAAGACTTTGTGATCCAGCATCCGGATAATACTGTAATTTGTCAGGTAAGAACATCTCGTAACCTTGTAGAACTTGAGGACGAAGATGAAGACGAAGACGAAGTAGCAGCAGATGAAGTACCAGCAACTGAAGTTGATGATCAGGCAGCTGTAAAAGAAGGAGAAGGTAAAGAGTAAACTTCTTTGAATAAATTTAAAAAGCATTCCTTTCGGTTTAACCCGATTTCGGAATGCTTTTTTATTTAAAATATTTTAAAACTTCGGTTTAGTCTTTTCTGATTTAAAAGTATCTGATTAATTTTATCTTTACCAAAACACTAATTGGATGCTTTCATTCTTCGGAAGAATTTTAGGAAAGAAAGAGACCGGGGAGAAAATAGATCCTATGAAGAAATTTTTGATCGTTGGCCTCGGAAATATTGGTCCTAAATACGAAAATACCAGACATAATATAGGCTTTAAGATCCTGGATGAACTTGCCCGGGAAAAAGAGGTCACTTTTGAAACTCAGAAGCTTGGCGATGTCGCAACCTTTAAATTTAAGGGAAGAACCTTTGTTCTGCTAAAGCCCAGTACCTATATGAATTTAAGCGGAAAAGCCGTGAATTACTGGATGCAGAAAGAAAAGATCAACCTGGAAAATCTTTTGGTAGTAACCGATGATTTGAATCTTAACTTTGGAACTTTAAGGTTAAAGACTAAGGGAAGTGATGGCGGGCATAACGGATTGAAAGATATACAGTCACAATTAAATACCACCAAATACAATCGTTTTAGGTTTGGAATAAGTGATGAATTCTCCAAAGGGAGCCAGGTAGATTATGTGTTGGGGGAATGGGGTGATGATGAAGAAAGTAAAATGTCCGAGCGATTAAAAACATCGGCAGAGTTGATACAATCTTTCGGAACCGCAGGAGTTTCCAATACTATGAATACATTTAATGGAAAATAACAGAATTTGAAAGAGCATAAAGGAGCAAACTCATTCATAAGCGAGCGCCAGACGGTAGTTACCATTGGTACTTTTGATGGAGTTCATGCAGGACATAGAAAGATTATAGAACGCCTTGTAAATTCTGCAAATGCGAACAATCTGGATTCGGTGGTGCTTACTTTTTTTCCGCATCCAAGAATGGTATTGCAAAAAGAAAGTGGCATTCAGCTTATCAATACCATTGAGGAGCGCAAGAATTTATTGCGTGAAACCGGAATAGATCATTTGGTTATTCATCCTTTTACCCATCAATTCTCCAGGCTTACTGCGCTTGAATTTGTTCGGGACATTCTTGTAAATAAACTGAAAGCAAAAAAGATCATTATTGGCTATGATCATCGTTTTGGACGTAATCGTACTGCAGATATTAATGATCTGAAGCAGTTTGGAAAAGATTTCGGCTTTGAAGTGGAAGAGATTTCGCAACAGGACGTAGAGCAGGTAGCGGTAAGTTCTACAAAGATTAGAAATGCACTTTTGGATGGTCGTGTTGAAAGGGCTAATATGTACCTGCAACATCCTTTTACACTGAAAGGGACTATTGTTAGAGGCCGCGGTATAGGAAAAGATCTTGGTTTTCCCACAGCTAATTTGGAAGTTGCTGAAGATTATAAACTCATCCCCAAAAATGGCGTGTATGTGGTAAGCACCATTATAGACGGAAAGGCTGTAAATGGGATGATGAATATCGGTACCAATCCTACGGTGGGTGGAAAAGAAAAGACCATAGAATCTTACTTTTTTGATTTAGATAAAGACCTTTACGGTAAACAGTTAGAAATCGAACTACTGGTTAGAATACGTGATGAGAAGAAATTTACTTCCGTAAACGATCTTAAAGTCGCGATGAAACAGGATCAGGCATTTTCAAAACAATATTTAAAAGATAACCATGCTTAACCGGTGGCTTTTTAAACAAGTCGATAATTCTGCACTGGTAGTATTCCGTGCGCTTTTTGGTTTGTTGATCGCTATAGAGGCATTTGGAGCCATCTTCACCGGCTGGATAAGAAGAACGCTTATCGAGCCAGATTTCACTTTCAATTTTATAGGTTTTGAATTCCTGCAACCCCTTCCCGGCAACGGCATGCTTTGGTATTATGGAATAATGGGCGTTTTCGGCATTTTTGTGATGCTGGGTTTCAAATATCGCCTAAGTATTGTTTGTTATGGAATTATGTGGGCCGCAGTTTACCTGATGCAAAAATCTTCCTATAACAATCATTATTACCTGCTAATGTTGTTATGTATTATCATGAGTTTTTTACCGGCGAATCGTTGGTTTTCACTGGATGCTAAGATAAAGCCTGAAATAAGCAAAATTTCAATGCCCCGCTGGGTTTGGGTCGTGATCGTATTACAGCTTTGGATCGTTTTCACCTATGCTTCAGTGGCGAAATTATATCCCGACTGGTTAGACGGTAGTTTTCCCGCGCTTTTGATGAGGTCGAAGGCCGATTACTGGCTGGTGGGAGAAATCCTTCAGCAAGGATGGGTACGGTATGCAATCACCTATTTCGGGTTGTTATTTGACCTTTTGATAATTCCTCTATTATTCTGGAAAAGAACGAGGCTGCCGGCATTTATTGCCGCTATATTCTTTCATTTATTTAATAGTTTTATTTTCCATATTGGGATTTTCCCATATATGTCCCTGGCTTTTTCCATCTTTTTCTTTCCTACGGAAAAGATCAACAAATGGTTCCTTAGAAACAGAAAGAAATATTATGATAAAGGAGAAATTATCATCCCGCCTTACCGCAATCTTTTAATAGCAGCCATGAGCATCTGGTTTATTATCCAGGTATGTTTGCCGCTAAGGCATTGGTTCTTTAAAGATGATGTGCTATGGACAGAAGAAGGTCATCGATTAAGCTGGCGTATGATGTTACGGGGTAAAAGCGGAAGGATTACCTTTAAAGTTGTTGAGAAAGGAGCTATAGATACGGTATTTGTAAATAAAAAAGACTACCTCTCCAGGAAGCAGTTGCGGGCTATTTCTACCAAACCAGACATGATCTGGCAATTCGTGCAACGCATAGAAGAAGAATATGTTGAAAAAGGCAAAGAGGTAGAAATTTATGCTGAAGGGAAAATAAGTGTAAATGGCGGTCCCTATAAACCACTCATTGATCCAAAGGTAGATCTAGCGGCAGAAAAGTGGCAGCATTTTAGACATCACGACTGGATTTTACCTTCAGATTCGGAGTAATTTTTTAATTCGTTTTTCGCTAATTTGAAAAAGACGTCTTTTTCTTTGCTTCGTTTCTTTTGGACGAGCAATAGAAATGAAGGGCAAAATAGGGAGAAAAAATATGTGCAGACATTAATCCAAAAATGATTTTATCTGGAGAAGCAAATACCTAGTTCTTCCTAATGGTACTTTTAAATCATTTTTACAAGATTTGAAAAAAACTTTCGGATGCTAGTGTCTGCTTTTATTACATTTGCTGCTTAGAAAAAATTATAAACGGTACCAAAAAACCCGGCCTCATGTTACAGGTTTCAAATATTGCAGAACATAAAGAAGAATATATCAAAGCCCTTAAAAAAAGGAATTTTGATGCTGAAGATATTTTTGAACAGGTTTTAACGCTGGACGAGACCAGAAGAACTACTCAGGCAAAACTTGACGATACACTAGCTACCTCTAATAAAATATCTAAGGAGATTGGATTGATGTTTAAGAATGGAGAGCATCAAAAAGCGAATGTACTGAAGGAAAAAACCGGAAAGTTGAAGGAAGAATCGAAAGAACTTTCAGAAAAGCTTACTTCAACGGTAGACGATCTTCAAAATTTACTTTATACGATCCCGAATATTCCACACGATTCTGTTCCTGCTGGAAAGACCGAAGATGACAACGAAGAGATCTATAAAGAAGGAGATATTCCTGTGCTGGTTGAAGGTTCGCTTCCGCACTGGGAGCTCGCGAAAAAGTATGATATTATAGATTTTGAACTGGGAAATAAAGTCACCGGAGCGGGATTTCCTGTTTATAAAGGAAAAGGAGCAAGACTCCAACGTGCTCTAATCACATGGTTTCTTGATAAAGCTACAGAAGCTGGTTACACTGAATTTCAGTTGCCACTAATGGTAAACGAAGCTTCCGGTCTTGGAACCGGACAGTTGCCAGATAAAGAAGGCCAGATGTATCATGTTACTGAAGATGATCTCTATTTGATCCCAACTTCTGAAGTTCCTATGACCAATATGTTCCGGGACAGGCTGATGAATGAAAAGGATTTTCCAATTCTATGTACCGGCTATACGCCTTGTTTCAGGAGAGAAGCGGGTTCTTACGGTGCTCATGTTCGTGGATTGAATCGTTTGCATCAGTTTGATAAAGTGGAGATCGTACGACTGGAAACCCCAGAGAATTCGTATGCTGCGTTAGATAGTATGGTAGACCATATCAAAGGATTACTTAAAGAACTTAAATTGCCTTATAGAATTTTAAGGCTTTGTGGTGGTGATCTTGGTTTTACTGCAGCGTTGACCATGGATTTTGAAGTATTCTCTACCGCACAGGATCGCTGGTTGGAGATAAGTTCAGTTTCAAACGTGGAGAATTTCCAGGCAAACAGGTTAAAATTAAGATATAAAAATAAAGAGAATCAAAAAGAACTGGTTCATACACTTAACGGGAGTGCGCTTGCACTACCAAGAGTTCTGGCAGGGATCCTGGAGAACTATCAAACCCAAGATGGAATCAAAGTACCTGAAGTATTGGTGCCTTACTGTGGGTTTGATATGATAGATTAATCTGTTTATCACCATTTTAAAACAGCGCAAATGTTTATATTTACATATGCGCTGTTTTGTTTTTATGGCTATATGGTTGTTGGCCGGTTGTGGACTTTATGCTCAAAGTGAACAGCTGGCAAAGAACTTTTTTGATCAGGGTGAATACGAAAAGGCTCTGAAGGTTTACCAAAAACTTTACGAAGGAAATCCCGCCAATCCGGTTTATTTTAATGGAGTAGTTTTGGCCAACCAGCAAATGGAAAATTTTGAGGAAGCTGAAAAAATGTTGTTGGAACGTCTTAATCGTTCTGCGAATAACCCTTCCATTCTTATAGAACTCGGTCACAATTATGAGCTTCAGAATGAAGAGGAAAAAGCTACACGATTTTATGATGAAGCATTACAAGCTATAGAATCCAGGCCAAATTACGCCTATTCTATTGCCAGGGGTTTTGAACAGTATAATCTCTTAGATTACGCTGCAAAAGCTTACGAATGGGCGATGGAAAAGACTACTGATAGAAATTACAATCTTCAGCTGGCACGTATCTATGGAGAGCAGGGTAAAATTGAAGAGATGTTCAGTAATTACCTGGATCTTATAGAGGATGACATGAAGTTTTACGGGATCGCGAACAGGGAATTTAACCGTTATATTTCTGAAGATCCCCAATCTGAAGCTAATATTATTTTCAGGAAACTTCTGCTTAAAAGACTTCAGGAAGATCCTCAATTGCTTTATAATGAAATGTTGAGCTGGTTATTTGTTCAGCAGAAAGATTTTGATAAAGCCTTTGCCCAGGAGCGTGCTATTTTTAAAAGAGGAGAAAAATCTTTACAGGGGATTCTAAATCTTGCTATACTATCCAAAGATGCTGAAGAATATGAAACTGCTGAAGAAATTATTAGCTATGCTATTGAAGAATCACCTTCCAGAACCTTTCATCTGCAGGCAAGACACTTTCTTTTAAAGATTCAATTAGAAACTACTAAATCTGGTGATTATACTAAGGTAGAAAGTGATTTTAAATCACTTTTAGATGAATATGGATATAATACTGAAACATTAGATATTCAGATAGATTACGCTAATTTTATGGCTTTTAGCCTGGATAAAAAGGAAGAGGCGATAACACTTTTAAAAAGCTCGGCTGAAATCACACCCGGTAAATTTGACCTGGCAAAAGTGAAAATGGCCATGGCAGATATTTTAGTGGTTCAGGAGAAATTTAATGAAGCACTTATTTATTATTCACAAATACAGAATCTTGTAAAAAATGATGTGATCTCACAGGATGCCAGATTTAAAGTGGCAAAAACCAGTTATTACAAAGGAGATTTTAAATGGGCAAAGACACAATTGGATATTCTTAAATCGTCCACCTCTCAATTGATAGCCAATGATGCGATGGAATTGAGTTTGCTTATAAGTGATAATTCTTTGGAAGACTCTACACAAACTGCTTTAAAAAAGTTCGCACAGGCAGATCTACTGGCATTTCAGAAGAAGAATGGTGAAGCTATTAAAGCGCTGGATTCTATTCTTATTAATCACAAAGGAGAGAAGATTGAAGACGAGGCCTTGTTAAGTCAGGCGAAATTGTATGAAAAAGAGGAGGATTTTAAAAGTGCGGAAAAAAATTATCAGATAATCATTCATAATTTTAATGATGATATCCTCGCAGATAACGCACATTATTTCCTTGCAGAATTGTATGCAAATCAACTTCAAGATCCTGAAAGGGCAAAATCGCTTTACGAGCAAATTATCTTTAACTTTGCCGATAGTATTTACTTTGTAGAAGCCCGTAAGAAATACCGAATGCTTCGCGGGGATACTATAGAGTAATTCCAAAATTTAAATTTTCAGAAATGATTATATACAACGTTACCATTAACGTCCAGGAAACCATACATGATAAATGGCTGAAATGGATGCAAGAAGAACATATTCCTGATATGTTAGCTACCAAGAAATTTACGAAAGCTTTAATGACAAAAGTTTTGGTGCAGGAACCTATGGGGGGAATTACTTATTCTGTTCAATATACTACGGAAAGTAAAGCGATGCTTGAAAAATACTATGAAGAGAATGCTGAAGAACTACGTTCAAAATCAAAAGCTTTCGATGGTAAGTTTGTAGCTTTTAGAACAGAACTGGAAGTGATTACTGAACAGTAAACCTTCAAAAAGCGGCCTGTTTTTTATGGCTTCTGGTCAGCCTGAGCGCAGTCGAAGGCGTTTATCAGTAAAATAAATTCATTTTCGGTAGCACTATAAGAACCAATTGCTTCTGAAGTATTCTGCACATTCATTTAAAAGTACATCATGAAAAAATATAAACCTTCCTTTAACAAGCCCTCCTCTAATCATCGTAATAATGAGGATCAGGGAGTAAGGGCAAAAAAACATCTGGGACAGCATTTTCTTACCGACGAGAATATTGCGGCTAAGATTGCAGATACCTTGAGTTACAATGGCTATGAGAAGGTGTTGGAAATAGGTCCGGGAACCGGAGTTCTTACCAAACATTTGTTAGAGAAAGATGCTGAAGTTCATGTGATAGAAATAGATACTGAAAGTGTGGAATATCTCGAGAGTCACTATTTGCATCTGCGAGGGAGAATTCATGAAAAAGATTTTTTAAAGCATGATCTCGGGCAGATTTTTGGGCAGGAGCAATTTGCGATAATAGGTAACTTTCCCTATAATATTTCTACTCAGATCGTCTTTAAAGTACTCCAAATGAGAGATCAGATTCCTGAATTTTCAGGAATGTTTCAAAAAGAAGTTGCCAAGCGTATCTGTGAAAAAGAGGGAAATAAAACCTACGGAATTTTAAGCGTACTTACACAGGCTTTTTATGAAGCTGAATATCTCTTTACAGTTCCGCCTTCAGTATTTAATCCGCCGCCAAAAGTGGACAGCGGTGTTTTAAGACTGCGCAGAAAAGAAAATTTTAGCCTTGATTGTAATGAAAAATTATTTTTCAGGATAGTTAAAACTTCATTTAACCAGCGTAGAAAGACCCTTCGGAATAGTTTAAAAAGTCTTAATCTTCCTGATAATTTAAGGGAAGATGCTATCTTTGGCCTTCGGCCGGAACAACTCGGTTTCCAGCAGTTTATTGAGCTGACACAAAAAATTGAGCCGTATGCAATTTCAAGTAACTGAAGAATTAATAGATAAGATACAGTACCTCATTGAAGAACAAAACAATGAGGAATTGCTGCTGCACCTCGAAGACGTGCACCACGCCGATATTGCTGAAATTCTTACCGAATTAAATCTTGAAGAAGCTACTTACCTGGTAAAGCTTCTTGACAGTGAAAAGACCGCAGAGGCCCTTATGGAGCTGGAAGAAGGGGTTCGGGAACGAATCCTAGAGAATCTTTCGGCCCGGGAGATCGCGTCAGAGCTTAGTGAGATGGATACCGATGATGCGGCTGATATCATTTCTGAATTATCCCTTGAATTACAACAGGATGTAATTTCTGAAATAGCCGACGAGCAGCATGCCGATGATATCGTGGAGTTGTTGCGGTATGACGAAGATTCTGCCGGTGGTTTGATGGCGAAAGAGCTTGTGAGGGTAAACGAAAACTGGAGTGTTACAGGTTGTATGGCTGAAATGCGCAAACAAGCTGAAAATGTGACCCGTGTTCATTCTATCTATGTGGTAGACGATAAAAATAAATTGAAGGGAAGACTTTCCCTTAAAGATCTGCTTACGGCTTCCAGCGACGCCAATATTGGTGATATTTATATCCCTCAGGTAGATTTTGTGAACGTACATACTGAAGGGGAAGAGGTAGCCAGAATCATGCAGAAATATGATCTGGAAGCTATTCCGGTTGTTGATGAAATGAACCGCCTGGTTGGTAGAATTACCGTGGATGATATTCTTGATTTTATTAAAGAAGAAGCTGAAAAAGATTATCAAATGGCAGCGGGTATTTCTGAAGATGTAGAAGCCGATGCCAGTATCTGGAGATTAACCCGGGCACGTTTACCATGGCTAATTTTAGGGCTTTTTGGCGGACTTGGAGCCGTTTATGTGATGAAAGGTTTTGAAGAAGCGCTGGCGAATTATGTAGAGCTATTTTTCTTTACACCGCTAATCGCTGCGATGGCCGGTAATGTGGGGGTGCAATCCAGTGCGATTATCGTGCAGGGTTTGGCGAATGATAATCTTAAAGGGAGTCTTTTCAATAGACTTTTAAAAGAAATAGGTTTGACCCTTATAAACGGTATTGCTTTAGGAATTTTGGTTATAATCTTTGGCTTTTTTGCAGGTCAGCCTCCTATCATGAGTTTTACGATTGCGCTAGCTTTACAAACAGTAATCATAATTGCCGCACTTATTGGCACGTTTGTACCTATTATATTGGATAAGCAGGGAATAGATCCGGCAATTGCTACAGGGCCTTTTATCACTACCAGTAACGATATTTTCGGAATCTTTATCTTCTTCTTTCTGGCCAAGACCATTCTTGGATTTTAGGAATACTTCTCTATTTTTTCGAGGGTTAATAATCATTCTTTAAATTTGTAAGTTCCGATTTCGCTAGATAGCTGAAAGTGCGGAGAATACTATTTTATTACTAATTTGAAAAAGAAAAGAATATGATTATTCTGCATGCCGATACAAATCATCCAGCTCTGATGAGAAAGCTTGAAGAGGCAGGGCATCACAATATTGAAGGATATGAACAGTCAAGAGCAGATACCCTTCAAAATCAACATTTATATGATGGGATTGTAATTAGAAGCCGCTATAAAATTGATCGCGAATTTATAGACGCTGCTCCAAATCTCAAATTTATTGCCAGAGTGGGCGCAGGCCTGGAAAGTATAGATGTGGAATATGCGAAAGAAAGAGGAATTCAACTATTCTCAGCGCCAGAAGGCAATAGAAATGCGGTTGGAGAACATTCCCTGGGAATGCTTTTATCATTGTTTAATAAGCTTAATAAAGCTGATAAAGAGGTTCGTGAAGGTCTTTGGCAGCGTGAAGAGAATCGAGGTGTTGAACTGGACGGTAAAACGGTTGGTCTTATCGGCTACGGAAATATGGGAAAAGCCTTTGCTAAAAAACTACGAGGTTTTGAGGTAGACGTGATATTTTATGACCTTAAAGAAGGTATTGCCGATGATAACGCCCGTCAGGTTGGATATGAAGAATTCTTTGAAAAAGCCGATGTGGTAAGTTTACATGTTCCACTGACCGAAGAAACTGAACATATGTTCAATAAAGAATTTATCAGTAGCTTTAAAAAACCTTTCTGGTTTATCAATACGGCAAGAGGTAAAAGTGTGGTAACAGCAGATCTTGTGGAAGCACTTAAAGAAGAAAAAGTATTGGGCGCGGGACTGGATGTTCTGGAGTACGAGAAAGCTTCTTTTGAAAGTCTCTTCGGAAATAAAAAGAATGTTTCAATGAGTGCCGCAGATCCAATTCCGGAAGCTTTAAGGGAATTAATGTTTATGCCACATACCTTATTGAGTCCTCACGTGGCTGGTTGGACCAAAGAATCACATAAAGGTTTGGCTACTGTAATTGCTGATAAAATAATTGCAGATTTCGGTGAGGGTGGAGAAAAATAGCTAGAAAGTAATAATTGGATAAAGGACGTGAAAAATTGAAATATGGATAAATTAAATAGTCTTCAAAGAAATTTAGTACTGTTTGGAGTTCCACTTTCTATTATTTCGTTGCTACTCTTATTAAGAGTTTCACCTTTATTCCAGCAGAATCAGGAAGCATTATCCATAGGAATCACTTTTGACTTATTAATTCTGGTACCTGGAATATATTTTCTATTGATTCGTAAGACTTCGATTCCAAAAACCACAGTGGTTCCGTTCATGATTCTGGGATTAGTCCTTTGCTCTGTTTTCCTTCCAGCAGAAAATCAGCAATATGTTGATCTGTTTAAAAAGTGGATTTTACCTTTGGTTGAGATTACTATTGTAGGTTATGTACTTTGGAAAGTAAAAGGCGCTTTGATGACCTATCGATTAAATCGGGATGACTCTATCGATTTTTTCTCAGCGCTAAAAAATACCTGTTCTGAAATTTTACCCAAGAAGCTTGTAACTCCCTTTGCTACAGAAATTGCTGTTTTCTATTATGGCTTTTTTCAATGGAAAAAAGTAAAATTAAATTCCAACCAATTTACTCTTCATAAAGGAAACGGTACCATCGCTTTAATGGCTGTTCTAATATTCCTTATTCTTGTAGAAACCATTGTCCTTCATATTCTTCTAGTTCGCTGGAGTGAAATCGCGGCCTGGATTGTTACAACTTTAAGTTTCTACTCAGGTCTTCAAATCTTCGGTTTTCTTAGATCTTTATCCAAGCGACCAATACTAGTGAGCGATACCATGATCTACCTGAAATACGGAATAATGAGCGAAGCTACCCTTAAAATCTCCGATATAGAATCAATAGAACTATCTTCTAAAGAATTTTTTGAAGATAAGAATGCTAAAAAGCTTTCAATTCTGGGAGATTTAGAAAGTCATAACGTGGTTATTCATATGAAGAGTGAGTATCAGATTATTGGGCTATATGGTATAAAGAAGAATTTTAAAACTTTGCTGGTTTTTCTAGATAAGAAGGAAGATTTTAAGAACTTAGTTGAGTCCAGAAATTTATCATTAAAACATGGTCGGTTATGAAAAATAGGGTAACAGGTTTAGGTGGATTTTTCTTCAAGTCTAAAGATCCTGACAATGTAAAGAAATGGTATAACGAGCATCTTGGTTTAAATACAGATCAATATGGCTGTACTTTTTGGTGGAAAGATAAAGAAGGAAATGACTGCTCAACTCAGTGGAGTCCTATGAGTGAGGATACCGATTATTACAAACCTTCAGAAAAGCAATTTATGATGAACTTCAGGGTAGAAAACCTGGAAGAATTGCTGAAGGTTTTAAAAGAAGAAGGTGTTGAAGTCGTTGGAGAAATGGAAACTTACGATTATGGCAAGTTTGGCTGGATCATGGATCCTGAAGGTAATAAGATCGAACTTTGGGAGCCTAACGATCAGGTATTTCTAGATCAGGAGAAAAGTTAGACGTCACCCTGAACTTGTTTTAGGGTCTCATTAGAAGTTGAATCAAGTTCAGCATGACGTTAACTTTTTTGTCATTTCGACCAACGGGAGAAATCCCTTTATAGTTGAAATCTCAGTACAGAACCTATAGGGTTAGATAGCTAATAGAATCAAAAAAACCTTGCAAATATTTAAATCTGCAAGGTTTTTAGATATAACTGATTATTGTATCTATCCTAACTGGCTCAATTCAATAAGCGCAGATTTGATAGATTCTTCTCCTTCAATAGCCTCAAAAGTTACATTTTTCACCAACGGATCTGCCAATGACATTACCAGAATAAAAGCAACATCATCTCTGGAGATCTCTCCTCTTTCATTCAAAGAACCTTTAGCAACTTTCACTTTTGCAAGTCCAAGATCATCTGTAAGTGCTCCGGGACGAAATATGGTATAACTAAGACCACTTTCTTTTAAATACTCATCAGCTTCTTTTTTAGCCTCTAAATAATGCCTTAGATCTTCATTTTTTGAAGGATCATCGGCTCCCATAGAACTTAGCATTACGAATTTTTTGACATTCGCATTTTTTGCCGCATCTATAAGTTTTTTCGCACCTTCAAGGTCTACTGCGGTAGTTTTTTCTTTCCCCGTACTTCCACCAGAACCTGCTGCAAAGATCACTTTATCAATACCTTTCATGGTATGACTTACATCTCCCTCGAGATCGCCCATCACGGCTTCCACCTCCATGTCTTCAAATTGCTGTCTTTGCTCTTCCTTTCTGATAAGTGCCAGCGGATTAAAACTTTCAGAATTATTGAGAATTTCAATAACCCTTTTCCCAGTATGACCGGTAGCCCCGGCAATTAATATATTTTCCATAGTTTTTCTGTCTTTTTTACTTTTCACAAGATACGGAGGAATAGAAAGATTGCACAATACGAATTCAGGAATAACAGTATCTTAACAGGTTTGGAGTTCCAGTTTCCAGTTTCCAGTTTCCAGTTTCCAGTTTCCAAAAAAGGTCTTTAAGTTAAGGTTTAATTTTTTTTTCCTAATTACCAACTAACTTACTTAATCTCCGCAGCTTTCTCTTCAAGTTCCTTCTGAAATTCTTCCATTACTGGCTTTACGGTACTTTCGGGAAGATCGGCAATTTTAATATACATCAAGCCGTCAACCGCATCATTAAAAAGAGGATCCACATTAAAGGCGACCACTTTAGCATTCTGTTTAATATATTTTTTGATAAGTACAGGCAGGCGCAGATTTTCAGGCTCCAGTTCGTCGATAATTCTATCAAATTTATTGAGGTCAGCTTCGCTTTCGTCAAAAACCAGGTCTTTATCGGCATCTTCCAGTTTTACCTTGAATTCCTTCTTTGGATGAACATATTGCGCAACATATGGATCGTAATAATTGGATTTCATGAACTCGATCATCAATGATTTTGAAAAATTACTGAATTTATCACTGATGGTCACTCCGCCAATAAGATATCTATGTTCAGGAAATCTTAAAGTACAATGCACGATACCTTTCCAAAGAAGGAAGAGTGGCATGGGTTTTAACTGATATTCTTTGATGATAAAGGCTCGTCCCATTTCAATAGACTGACTCATCATTTTATGTAATTCCGGCTCAAAGCGAAAAAGGTCCTGAAGGTAGAAACCATCGATTCCATGGTTGGCAAAGATTTCATTTCCCATCCCCATTCTATAAGCGCCGGCTATCCTTCCGGCTTCTTTATCCCAGAGAAAAAGATGATGATAATGATCATCAAATTTATCCAGATCTGTGCTGTTATTGGTGCCTTCCCCAACTTCCCTGAAAGTAATCTCCCGCAGTCGGCCAATTTCATTTAGAATATTCGGGATTACCTCTCTTTTTGCCAGGAATACCTCATAATTCTTGCTTTGAAGCAGGCGTTTATCCATTTTTCTACAATTCTCGATCTCGCTATTTATGAGTTCATAATTTGTCTCTTCAGCAATATCTTTTGTAGAACGAGGGATTTTCAACGTTTTTGGAAGACTGGACAAAAGTTTTTTCTTTTCAAAAACATTAGCCAGCATATAAGTTTTTCTACGTAAAAATGCCGTGTAAGTTTCGAGATTTGAATGTTCCTGTTGATCTTCTACTGAAATAGGATGCCCAATTCTTACCTTGATCTTTCTGCGGTGTTGAGAAAGCATCTCACTTGGAAGCTTCGCAGTTCTAAAAACATCACTCATAGAGGCAAGTCTGTAGAAAAATAAGCTATTCTTAGCATGGAAATAGATAGGAACTACCGGGACTTTGGATTTTTGAATAAGCTTCATTGCCGAGGGTTCCCAGGCTTTGTCAACAATATGTCGTTTATCGCGATCGGTAGAAACTTCTCCGGCGGGAAAAATGCCCAGCGCATGACCTTCTTTTAAGTGTGAAATAGCATTTTTCATTCCGCTAAGGCTGGATTTTGCTTCCTTATGATCTTCAAAAGGATTTACCGGAAGTATATAAGGTTTTAGCGGATCCAGTCTATGTAAAAGGAAATTGGCGATCACCTTATAATCGGGTCTGCTTTTTAAAACGAGTTTCATCAGGATCATCCCATCAATGCCCCCTAGGGGATGATTAGAAATGGTAATAAACGGGCCTTCTTTCGGGATTCTTTTCAAATCCTTTTCGGGAATATCAAAGTCGATCTCAAATTCTTTCAGTATCGACTCGATAAAATCTACACCTTCCAGATCTTTTCGTTTGTCATATTCTTTATTGATTCTGGAAAGTTTGGTGGTTTTCAAAACAAGCCAGCCTATTCCTGTTCCCAAAAATCCCAGTTTCCCCAGGTTCATAACATTTGCAACTTCTTTGGCACTTACGATTCCCATGAGGCGGTTGGTTTAGTTCAATAAAAATAAGAAATCAAAATTTAGTTTTCAGCTACCAGTTGAACGGTATTTTGGGTGAGTTGTTTTAAAAGCACATTTTTATCTTTTTCCAGAGAATTAATAGCCTCTTCATTAAAATGTCTAATGGTATATAAAGAAACACCGGTCTTATAATTTACCTTAAATCTGGCCTTTAAGTGCTGAATAAGCTTTTCAAGTTGATTAAATCTATTATCGACACAAACCCGAAAACTAATGGCAGAATTTTGGATAAGATCTACCTTCATTTGATATTGATGAAAAAGTTTGAATATTTCTGAAATATTCTCTTCTACCATAAACGAGAAATCCAGGGAAGACAGGGAGATCAAAACCTGATCTTTTTTTACAATAAAACAGGGGATTTCAGGGAAGATGGTCTTACCCTTGCTTACGGCAGTACCTTCTTCTGAAGGATTTAGAAAGGAACGAACAAACAACGGGATTTCCTTTCCCTGTAATGGCTGAAGGGTTTTAGGATGAATTACAGAAGCTCCGTAAAATGCAAGCTCAATGGCTTCTTCATATGATATTTTATTCAGAAGTTGGGCATTTTCAAAAAACCTGGGGTCTGCATTTAAAACTCCCGGAACATCTTTCCAGATGGTGACGCTTTCAGCATTTAGACAATATGCCATGATCGCTGCAGAATAATCTGAACCTTCCCTGCCTAGTGTGGTAGTAAAGTTGTTAAGGTCTGAAGCGATAAATCCCTGGATAATATTAAGTTTTTTAGGATCTATATTTTCCTGAACTCTCTCCTGCGTTTTACTCCAGTTTACCTGGGCATCGCGGTAAGTGCTATCTGTTTTAATAAAATTTCGAGCATCAAGCCAATTAGAACTTATGTGCCGGGAATTTAGATATTCACTAACAATGGTGGTAGAAAATAACTCTCCAAAGCTCACGACCTGGTCATACACAAAATCATACTGATTTGATTTATTATGCTGAAGAAAATTCTCAAGTTCAGTAAATAAGGTTTCTATTTTAGGATAAACCGAAGCTTCTTTATTTGGAAAAAGGCCGGTTATTATATTTCTATGGTAATTTTTCACTTCGTCTAAACTAGCCGGAATTCCAGCGATATTCAGATAATCCTTAACCACGACTTCTAATGCATTGGTGGTTTTTCCCATCGCCGAGATCACGATGAGCTTATTTTCGCTACCGGTTGCTCTTAGAACTTTAATAAGATTTTTAACTCCATCGGCGTCTTTGACCGAGGCTCCACCAAACTTAAAAACTTTGATCACTTCTTAGTTATATTTTTTTGAATTCCGCCTTCTTCCATGTGAACGGTTTTCCAGCTTTCTTTTATTTCAGCTCCGGTGTTTTCATAGAATTCTATCGCATTTCTATTTCCTTCAGAAACCACCCATTCTATACGTTTAACGCCATGTTCATGCCCATATTTCACTACTTGTTGATAAAGTGCACCGCCAAGCCCAGTACCTCTAACACTTTCACGAACAATAAGGTCTTCCAAGTGAACGGTTCTGCCTTTCCAGGTGGAAAATCTAAAGTATACTAGCGCCATTCCTTCAATTGTGCCCGAAACATCCGCTACAAAGCATTTAAAATTGCCATGATCAAAACCTTCTTTTTCAAGATCCTTAGTAGTGACCTCAACATCGTCCAGGTGATTTTCATGAGCTGCCAATTCTTTGATAAGTTCCAGAACCTGGTTCATATCTTCTCGTCTGGCTTCGCGTATAGTATATTTCATCACTTTTATATTTATTATTTTTAACGGTCTAATGCAATTCGCCAATAATCATTTAGATAGGGATCAAAATTTCTTATGACTTATTTTATAATTCAGATTTTTAACAAAAATACGGATTGAAATTCATAAGCCTATTAAAGCAGTCTTAAAGGATGCCCTTATTTTGAAGATAGCTATGCATAGATTTTTCGTTTATTTGTACGGTATTCCAGTCTTCCATAACATCTGCTCCACTTCTACGGTAAAAATCTGCAGCTTCTTTATTCCAGTTGAGCACCACCCATTCTGCACGTTTTACCTTCTGTTCCGCAGCAAATTTTATCACTTTTGTATAAAGAGCAGAACCGAGTCCTTTTCCTCTGAATTTCTCCCTCACCACAAGATCTTCCAGGTGTACCGTTTTTCCTTTCCAGGTAGAATACCTAAAATAAAGAAGGGCCATTCCTTCAATTTTTCCATTAGCTTCAGCTACAAAACAATGGAAGGCAGGATTCTCTCCAAAGCCATCTCTAATTAAGTCATTTTCATCAATAATAACAGCTTCGGGTTCCTTTTCAAATACAGCAAGTTCATTGATGAGTTCCAAAACGGCTTTCATATCAACTTTTGTAGCTTTACGTATGTTAATTTCCATGTAAATAGTTTTATACAAAAATAAACAATACTACTATTGCAAGCGAAAACGTTGTAGTAAGTATAAAATTTAATACTTTAGCCAGCGAAAAACAAAAGCATCGATGTCTAAGCCAAATCAAACCCTTGGAGAGTTTATTATAGAAAATCAATCAGATTTCCCGGGTTCTTCGGGAGAGCTTTCCAGGTTGATCAATTCTTTACGATTAGCAGCCAAAGTAGTAAATCACGAAGTTAATAAAGCCGGACTGGTAGATATTATTGGCGCTTATGGAGAAACCAATGTTCAGGGTGAAGATCAGCAAAAGCTGGATGTGTATGCGAATAATAAATTTATTCAAACCTTAACCAACAGGGAGATCGTTTGTGGAATTGCTTCCGAAGAAAATGACGATTTTATCCAGATTGAAGGACATAAGGGAGATCACCAGAATAAATATGTGGTTTTAATGGATCCTTTGGATGGAAGCTCTAACATTGATGTAAATGTTTCTGTAGGAACTATTTTTTCTATTTATCAAAGAGTAACTCCAGTGGGAACGCCGGTTCAAAAAGAAGATTTTCTTCAGCCGGGAAATAAGCAGGTAGCTGCGGGATATATTATTTACGGAACTTCAACCATGCTGGTTTACACAACCGGGCATGGAGTAAATGGCTTTACCCTGAATCCTGCATTGGGTTCCTGGTATTTATCTCATCCAGATATGAAATTTCCGGAAGAAGGGCAGATATACTCTATAAACGAAGGGAATTATATTCATTTTCCACAGGGAGTAAAAGATTATATTAAATATTGCCAGCAGGAAGAAGGGAACCGACCATATACTTCGAGATATATTGGTTCAATGGTTTCAGATATTCATAGAAACATGATCAAAGGTGGGATCTTTATGTATCCAAAAAGTTCTAAAGCCAGTGAAGGGAAACTAAGACTGCTGTATGAATGTAATCCGTTTGCATTTATTACCGAACAGGCCGGGGGAAAAGCCAGTGATGGTTTTCAAAGGATCATGGATATTGATCCTACAGAATTACATCAGCGTGTGCCTTTCTTCTGCGGAAGCAAAAAAATGGTGGAAAAAGCAGAAGAATTTATGGCAAATGCGAAGGCTAATCCTCAGTCTCAGGAATTTTCCTTTTCAAGCAAGTAGCGATAATCTTCAAAATTCAGCTGTCCGCTAAAAATCTGTATAGAGCGCTTAATAATACCTTCAGAAGCCTGGCTTGAGAAGCCAAGACCTATTGCGTATTTTTTGATCAGCTCAGTTTCCTCATCATCAATAATATGATCTGCAAAAATTATTCTGAAAAGATCATGAAGACGTTCCAGTCTTCTTTCAATGCTGTTATAAGAAGACAAAGGAAAAGACTTAGGGTTTTCTATAACCTTGGCATATTCATCTTCACTAATATCAAGTTTTCTCGCAAAACGTTTAAGAAGTAATTCTTCATCCTCATTGATGTCGCCATCAACGGCAGCAAGGTTCACAATAGAAGCGAAGTGACTAAGGTTACGTAAGTGCTCTCCCGAGCCAAATAAATCTGAAAAGGACATTCTAGTAATGTTTTTATTATACAAATATAGTTAAACAAGTATGTTTTTAGCATTTGGCGGCATGGAAAATAAACCTAGTCAATCGCTAATCTTTTCTTAATCCTTTCAGGTTGAAAATTCTATTCTTTAATTTCAATGTCCTTCAAGTAAATTTATGGAAATACCTTTATTAGCTTTTAATGAGAATGGCATTTACTGTGCTGCGGCAGATGTATATCTGGATCCGTGGAAACCGGTAGATAAAGCTATTATTTCCCATGGACATGCCGATCATTCCCGCTGGGGACATAAAAAATATATAACCCATCACAGCAATGTGCCTATCATTAAGCACCGGCTTGGGGATATTGTAGTTTCAGGAGTTGAATGGAATGAAAATTTTACGATTAACGGCGTGAAATTCTCTTTGCATCCTGCCGGTCATATTATAGGTTCTTCCCAGATAAGGGTTGAATATAAGGGCGAAGTCTGGGTTTTTACCGGGGATTATAAAACCGAAGATGATGGCGTCGCTGTTCCATACGAACCCGTAAAATGCGACACGTTCATTACTGAATGTACTTTTGGTCTTCCGGCTTTTAAATGGATTCCGCAGAAACAGGTTTTTGATGATATTAATAACTGGTGGCAGCAAAACCAGGATGATGGAAGAACATCTGTGCTTTTTGGATATTCTTTAGGTAAAGCTCAGCGACTGCTGAAACATTTGGATACATCTATCGGTAAAATATATACCCACGGAGCTATTGAAAATATGACCGAAGTACTGAGAGATCAGATAGATTTCCCGGAAACTACAAGGATTACCAGGGAGACCAAAAAAGAAGAGATCAAAGGAAATATAGTGCTGGCGCCGGGAAGTGCACACGGTACTACCTGGATCAAGAAAATGGTGCCTTATGTGACTGCCTCGGCAAGTGGCTGGATGACGTTTAGAGGGGCGAGACGCAGAAGGGCGATAGATAAAGGATTTGTGCTAAGCGATCACTGTGACTGGCAGGGATTGTTGAAATCTATAAAAGAAACCGGTTGTGAAAAAGTGATCTGCACGCATGGCTATACCGATATTTTCTCCAGATTTCTGAGGGAACAGGGATATGACGCCAGAACCGAAGAAACTCAATACGAGGGAGAAGCTGGCCAGATGGAAAGCGACAAAGAAAAAGATTCAGAATGAAGGCATTTGCAGATCTTATTAAAACGCTGGACAGCACTAATAAAACCACTTTAAAGGTAGCGGCACTTACCGAATATTTTAATAATGCGCCGCCAAAAGATAAAGTGTGGACCATTGCGATATTGAGTCATAGAAGACCACCACGTCCTGTAAATACTACGCTTATGCGTGAGTGGGCATCAGAATTATCAAAAATTCCACTATGGCTTTTTGAAGAATCTTATCATATTGTAGGTGATCTTGCTGAAACTATTGCCCTGGTAATACCACCTGCCGATGAATCATCTGAGAAAAGTCTGAATCAATTTCTACAGGAAATCGTTGAGTTGAAAAAGAAATCTGAAGAAGAGAAGAAAGCTTATCTTTTTGATAACTGGCTGAACTTGAACTATTATGAACGCTTTGTTTTTACAAAGCTCATTACCGGAAGTTTCAGAATTGGGGTAAGTCAGAAATTAATGACCCGTGCGCTTTCCAAAGCGACTAGTATTGACGAAGATATCCTCGCCTATAAACTGATGGGCAACTGGGAACCTTCAAAAATCACTTTTGAGAAACTGATTCTGGAAGAGAATGAGGAAAATTTTCTTTCCAAACCCTATCCTTTTTACCTGGCCTACGCTATTGAAGGAGAACCGCAAGATTTAGGGGATGTTTCCCAATGGAGTGCAGAACATAAATGGGATGGAATACGTTCGCAGGTAATTATAAGGAATGATGAACTTTTTGTCTGGAGCCGGGGGGAAGAATTGGTTACCGATAAATATCCGGAATTTGAGGCATTGGTAGAAGCTATTCCAAATGGGACAGTGATAGACGGTGAAATTTTACCATTTCCGAAGGGGGAAATAGGAACCTTTAAGGACCTCCAAACCAGGATAGGTAGAAAAAATATAAGTAAGAAACTGCTGGAGAAAACGCCGGTAATTCTGAAAGCTTATGATGTTCTGGAATGGGAAGGAGAGGATATTAGAAATATTGCATTTGGCGAGCGTAGAAAAATTCTCGAAAAATTATACTATAAAGTGAAATCTGAAGAACTGCCTTTACATTTATCTGAAAGCATTCGATTTAAGAGTTGGGAAGAAGCGGCCCAGGTGCGGGAAAATTCCAGGGAAGTAAAATCTGAAGGCTTAATGCTGAAAAGATTGGATTCTCCTTATTTAGTTGGTAGGAAAAAGGGAGATTGGTGGAAGTGGAAGGTGGATCCTTTAACCATTGATGGGGTTCTTACTTATGCCATGAGAGGTCATGGTAGGAGAAGCAATTTATTTACCGATTATACTTTTGGGCTTTGGGATGAAGAAAATAAAGAATTGGTAACTTTTGCCAAAGCCTATTCCGGGTTAACCGATAAAGAGTTTAGAAGCCTGGATGCCTGGATCAAGAAAAATACCCTGGAGCGTTTTGGCCCGGTCAGAAGTGTAACTCCGCATCATGTTTTTGAAATAGCTTTTGAAGGCATTGCAGAATCTAAAAGACATAAAAGCGGTGTAGCAACCAGGTTCCCGAGAATTCTACGCTGGCGGAAAGATAAAAAGATGGAGGATGCCAATACGCTGGAAGATCTCAAAAATTTGATTCCCTGATTAGTTTCTTCGAGCCATCCCCAGGATCTCCCGTTGAAATTTCCTATCGTTGATCAAAATTTCAAAGAATTCTTCGATATAATTTATTGTTCCAATGTATTCTTTCTCACTCTCAAACAGATATTCACATTTTTGAATAGCTTCTAAAATTGGTAAGCGATTGGCGATAAATTCAATTCTTACTTGATTAAAAAGATTCGGGTCTCTCTGGAAACCTCGGTACATACGCTGAGTGACTTTTTCGATCTCCAGTTTTTTATCATTTATTTGAGATACTGTTGCGTAACTTGCATTTACCATTCCTGCCATGTCAAAATCATACGGAACAGGAATAATCTGGCCTTCCAGAAAGATAGATTTTGAATTATGCTGGTAGGCATTAGAGAAATCTGTATTTCCAATCATAAACTGAAAAAAGGAGTTTTTCACAGATTCCAGTGCCATCTGGTTCATAGGATGGGTGTTGGACGCTAAGACTTTCCCGCCAATGCGTTTTGCCACGTGCTTATCATCTTCTATAAAAAACCCTTTGAGCTCATGTGTCCTGTTATTTTTCGTTTTAACTTCCTCATAGTTTATTTCAACCAGGCGGGTTTGAAAATGAAAAGGAGAGACGATCTCATAAAGTTTATAAGCCAGATATTCTTTGATCACATTATCGTTATTATCTCGCTGAATTAAACACGGCAGGACCAGTTTAAGATTTTTATGACCTTCAAAAGGAGTGTTCTTGGCCTCCTTTTTTTTTATCTTCACTTTTATAGGAGCGTAATAGCAATTTTTTAATCTGAAATTACCCCGTTGCCGTATTCTCACCTCCAGAGAATCCCATTTGTTTTCGGTTTCAAACACCAGGTAACTATCAATATAGGTAGAATCGTTGGTGACTTTTTTAATATCTTTATTAGAATACTTCATAGAAATATTCATTATTCCTTCTTCAGAAAACAGCGAAGAGAAGCTCTCCGGAAGATCTTGGATATCATCCTGGGAATAGGAGCTGAAAAAGAAAAAAGTAGGGATAAGAATGATGAGGAAAGTTCGCTTATCCATAATTATAGTATATATTTATCTAAAATATTAAAAATCAAGGTATTAGAAAATATTATTCCATAATAAATTACAGGACTATCGTGACCTTGCTTATTTCAGCTTTGATTACGTTTTTAGCTTTGAGGTTTGATTTAGACTTCAATGTAGACCTCACTTTGCTTAGTATTGCCATCATATTTCCACTGGTTTTCACTATTCGCGGTTCGTTTAAACGAAGGGAAAAAGCTCTGGAACATTTAAGTGATTTTATAAGTGCGGTAAAAACGCTGAAATACTTTTTAGTGAGTAATGAAGAACTCTCTCCAGAGCAGAAATTAAAAGTTGAGACTATGCTTACCGAGATCAATAATAGAACACTTGAACATCTTTCCAAACGGGATAATGATATTAAACTCTTAGATGAAGACTCCCATAAGATCTATAAATTTGTGCTTGATGAAGACAATCTTATTCCTGCAAAATTAAAAGACCGTGTGTTTAAATATATGAAAGACATGCACGAGAGTATTGAGAATCTACATGCCATACATACGCACAGGACTCCTATTAGCCTGATGGCTTATTGCGAGATCTTTATATATATTTTTCCGTTTATTTATGCTCCTACCATTATCTATAACCTTGGGATGAGCGATGGAGACTGGATCGCATATTTTATAGTTTTGTTAACCCAGTTTATTCTAATCTCTTTGTATAATATCCAGAATCAACTGGAGTATCCGTTTGATAATATTGGTATGGACGATATCAACCTTGATAATTTTAAAATAGAGCGTTAGCTCCTTATTATTAGTTTTCAATGAACCCGAAGTATTTTTCCAATTTAATCCCATATTTCTCTTGAAAAGAGCTGATCTTTTGCAGCTTGCTGAAAACTGGTTTTCTGAAAATGACTGGAAGCCTTTCAAATTTCAGAAAGATACCTGGAAAGCATATTTACAGAAAAAAAATGGATTGCTTAATGCGCCTACGGGAAGCGGAAAAACCTATGCCCTGTGGGTTCCCATTGTTTTAGACTACATTAAAAAAAATCCCGATTACCAAACCAAACATAAAAAGGGATTAAAAGCGATCTGGATCACTCCCTTGCGAGCGCTTTCCGTAGAAATTGAACAGGCGGCCAGCAGGTTTGCCGAAGAAATGGGCACTCAGTTCACGGTAGGAATAAGAACCGGAGATACTTCTCAAAAGGAACGCGCTGCCCAGAAAAAAGCAATGCCCGATCTTTTAATTACGACTCCGGAAAGCCTTCATCTGCTATTATCTTCCAAGAATTACGATAAAACTTTTGAAGGCCTTCAGGCAATTGTTATAGATGAGTGGCATGAACTTTTAGGCACTAAGCGCGGAGTGCAGGTAGAACTGGCTTTGTCCAGACTGAAGACCGTTTCTAAAGATCTGCGGGTCTGGGGAATTTCGGCAACTATAGGAAACCTGGAACAGGCTCGGGAAGTTTTGCTAGGACCAACTTCTGAAGCCTTGAAAAATTCAGTAATGATCAGGGCAAACTTGAAAAAGAAGATCGAGGTGAGATCTATCATCCCTGATAAAATGGAAAAATTTCCCTGGCGAGGACATTTGGGATTGCATCTTCTGGATGAGGTGGTTCCCATTATTAATAATTCCAGAACTACGCTGCTTTTTACGAATACCCGCTCGCAATGTGAACTCTGGTTTCAAAAATTAATGCATAAATATCCTGAATTTGCGGGGGAAGTAGCCATGCACCATGGGAGTATTAATAAAGAAACCCGGCTTTGGGTAGAGCAGGCCATTAGAAATGAAAGTCTGAAAGCAGTGGTTTGTACTTCCAGTCTTGACCTGGGTGTGGATTTCGCTCCGGTGGAAACCATCGTCCAAATAGGCGGGCCAAAGGGAGTTGCGAGATTTTTACAGCGTGCAGGTCGTAGTGGTCACCAACCGGGGAAAGTTAGCGTTATATATTTTCTACCAACCCATGCCATAGAACTTATTGAAGCTTCTGCACTACAAAAAGCGGTACAAAAACAGGCTGTGGAAGATAGAATTCCATATTTAATGAGTTTTGATGTACTGGTGCAATATTTGAATTCGCTGGCGGTTTCTGATGGGTTTTATCCGAAAGAAATTTATCCGGAGATCGCTTCAACTTTTTGTTTCCAGGGAATTACTCCCGAGCAATGGACATGGATCCTGAATTTTATTACCAAAGGCAGCCAGAGTCTGCAAGCCTATGATGAATATAAAAAAGTGGAGATCGAAGAGGATGGTAGGTTCAAAATAAATAATCGCGGAGTGGCTATGCGTCACCGCCTGCAAATAGGAACTATCGTAAGCGATGCCATGTTGAGCGTAAAATATATGAAAGGCGGCTATATTGGAACTATGGAAGAATGGTTTATTTCCAAACTTAAGCCGGGGGATGTATTTACCTTTGCAGGAAGAAATTTAGAGTTGGTGCGGATCAAAAATATGCAGGTACTGGTTCGAAAATCTTCAAAGAAAACTTCAAAAGTACCTAGCTGGATGGGTGGGAGAATGACATTTTCAGCACAAATGAGTGAATTGCTGAGGGAAGAAATGTATACCGCATCAAGGCTTGAAGAAGGTGAAAAGTCGACTAAGGAACTTATGGCCTTATCCGGGATTTTTGAAAGACAAAAGAAAGATTCAATTATTCCAAAAAGCGATGAGTTTCTTATCGAAACTTTTAAAACGAGAGAAGGATATCATGCGGTTTTTTATCCATTTGAAGGCAGATTTGTGCATGAAGCTTTAGGAAGTCTCCTGGCCTACCGAATAAGTCTTTTATCGCCTATCAGTTTTTCCATTGCCTTTAATGATTACGGATTTGAACTTCTTTCAGATCAGGAGATCGATATGCAACAGGTGCTAGATAATAACCTGTTTAGCGCAGAATATTTGATGGATGATCTCTATAAAAGCCTGAATGCAACTGAGATGGCACGAAGGAAATTCCGTGACATTGCGGTGGTGGCAGGCCTTGTCTTTACCGGGTATCCGAATAAACTGGTAAAAAGCAAACATCTTCAGTCTAATTCGCAGCTATTGTTCAGTGTTTTCAGGGATTATGAAGAAGATAATTTGTTATATCAGCAAGCATTCAGGGAAACATTTGAACATCAACTGGAAGAAGGAAGATTGAGATTGTCCCTGGAACGAATAGAAGATCAGGAAATAGAATGGCGAAAATGTGAAAAACCAACGCCTTTCTCTTTTCCGATTATAACCGATAGGCTACGGGAAAAATTGTCTTCAGAAAAACTGGAAGATAGAATACGAAGAATGCTGAAGCAGCTGGAAAATTAATTATTTTCTCTAATCTGCTTATCTACATAATGTCTTACCACCTCAGTTACCACACCAAATGCGACGTGAGCAAACAACTCGTTCATCTGCATTCTAATAGGAACATCTGTAGGTTTAGGTTCCAAACCTAAAATTGGTAAAGAGGTTTCGTGGGTAGATGCCCAGGTGGTGGCGCCAAATGCAATCCCATCCATGGGTCTAAGGCCGTACCGCTCTTTTTTACCATATCCGTAAGCGGCTCCTAACGAACCACCCATAGGAATATTCACCAATTGTTCGGCTAAAGCTTCGTTTTCAATGCTGACAGGAGTTCCGGTGATTTTAACCGATAAATCATCAATTATTTTAATTTGAGCTGAACTTTGTTCGATCTTTCTAACCGGTAAAAATTGCTCAATAAGAGTTTTTACCGCCGTACCGGCTAACCCACCAACGAATCCGGAGATAAGTCCACGACTTGTGTTAGACATATATGAATCTTTCTGAAGAAAAGTACTTACGCTCATAATCTATTTCATTTTTACGAAATAAAATTATTTATATGTTGGCTCACATCCAATCATTTAACATGTATTTGGGATTGCCCCGGCAATTTTTAATATTTTTGAATATGAGCGAAAAACTAAATATTGCATTTATACAGGCGAACCTTCATTGGGAAGATGCAGAGGCGAATAGAAGGCTTTTTTCAGAAGAAATAGCGAAGATTTCAGAGGGTGTAGAATTAATTATTCTTCCTGAAATGTTTACGACGGGATTCAGTATGAACGCCGAAAATCTTGCGGAAGAAACCGAAGCTAAAACCTTAACCTGGATGAGGGAAATCGCCAGGTCTAAATCTACTGCCGTTACCGGAAGTGTGATCATTACCGAAAATGGGAATTATTACAATCGATTATTTTTCGTTTTTCCGGATGGTTCTTATAAGCTATATGATAAAAGACATACGTTTACCCTTGCAAAAGAACATTTAACCTACACTGCGGGAACCGAGCGACTTATAGTTGAATATAAGGGCTGGAAGATATGTCCACTGGTATGTTATGACCTTCGCTTTCCGGTTTGGGCGCGGAATACGGTAGAATACGATCTTTTAATCTATGTCGCCAACTGGCCGGAAAAAAGGGTAAACGCCTGGGATGCATTATTGAAAGCAAGGGCTATCGAAAACATGAGCTATTGTGTAGGTTTGAACCGCACCGGGGAAGATGGTGACGGTTATGTTTACAATGGACATTCGGCTGCTTATGATCCTCTGGGAAAAGAATTGACAGAATTAGATCGTTCAGATGAATTTACAGCTGAATTCAGTATTGAAAAAGCCAGTCTAAACGAAGTTAGAAACAAGTTGAAATTCCTTCAGGATCGGGATAATTTTACTCTAAACTAAAAGTTTCCACTTTGTCCCAATTGCTTCTCACATCTATAGTGTCTTGATAATAAAGGATTCTTTCCGGATGACGTTTCTGAAGGTAACTTCCGGTGTCCCATTTCATATTCGCATTGGCATCATAAATCACACGGACTAAAAAATCTCCCGGATTAAGGAAATCAAAAGTGAATTTACCGGAGTTTTCAGAATATTGTTCGGCCAAAACCTCTCCTTTTGTATTAGTTAGCTGTACTATAATTGGATAAGATTTAATATTCTGAATATCTAAAACTATCCTCCCGTAATCTGCAGTTGCCTTAGTTCGTACACTCTGAACAATTGTATCGTTGGTATCCTGAAAAAGATCGGTGATAGCCCCGGGAAATGCTGAAATCTGATAATTATTATCCGGGGTTTTATCGAATTTTAAAACCACTTCATTCTTCATCGGAAAGAATTCGGTTGTAAAAGGAACTTCTGAAGAATCCTTGTCAATTACTTTTATAAATTCATCTTTATGTTCTACAATTGGCGTGTTAGCCATGAATTTAAAATCTTTATTTATTCCGCCAGATTCTGTACTTACTGCCAGGGAATCTCTATCTAAAGTTCCCAATCTGGCAAGCAATAAGGTGTCTCTGGTTTTAGGCGTGGTGACTTCAAAGACAACACTATCCAGTTCAGGTTTTATATTATACCAGTAATAAAGGCTATCTGTTTTAGGATCTTTTACCATGCGGTAATCAAAACCTTGGGGTGTAGTTGAAAGCACTTTGATATCAAGACTGTCCAGATCCACAGTACCTTCGTAACCAAAAAGAATTTGATTTCCTTTAAAATGGGAAGGCCGTTTAGGGTCAAATTCCAGTTCTTCCTTAAAAACTGTGATATCGTACGTACTGTCTGTTGGAATGGTGACATTTTCAGCAATAAATCCTATTTTTTCGCTTTTAGGATTGTAAAGATAATTCCCGTTATTATCCATAATGCCTACCATTTTATAGGTTCCGGCTTTTAAATTTTCAAGAGAAAAAGTAAATGTGCTATCTTGAGAATAGGTTACATACCTTGGAGTTTCCTTATAAACTATAGAATCTGTATAAGTAGAATCTACTTCATATAGCATAATAGAAACAGGCTCAGCGGGAGCTTTGAGTTTAGCATCTTTTACGGTGCCTGAAACCATAAGCGAATCTATATAATCTCCCGTTGAAAAAACGTATTTAAAGTAATCGTAGGGATTTGCTTCATTGTTGTCTACAATGCTTCTTCCAAAATTTATAGCGTACGTTGTATTTTCTTCCAGTGTATCAAAGATCTCGATCTTAATGTCTTTTCTGGCGGTCCCCAAAGGCATAATACTTGGTTTGGGGGTCATTGGTGGAGAAACAATGATCTGCTGTTGAGGTTTGTCTAATTTTATATATTCATCAAAATAGATCCTAATCTCCTTTTTGTCAAACTGAGTGCTATAATTTTCAGGATTCGCGCGAATAAATTTTGGAGCTTCTTCATCTATCGGGCCTCCTTCGGGCATTCCTTTTTTAGCACACTGCACCATGGTAAAAAGCAAGATCAAAACGATTAAAAATCCGGGTACTTTTTTTATCATCAGTTACTTTTATATTTTTTTAATGCAATTTGTACATTATCATTTCGATTAACAGGCAAACCATATGGCTCCATTTATTGATGAAACTGAAATCTTTCAACAAAGAAACAATTATTTTAAATTACAACGCAAAGCTTAGTCGGTAATTGCCATAGTTGCAATGCTAATTTCTACTTCCTGTGCCTCGTATAATTTTAGGACACAGGCTTCCAGGGTTGCCCCGGTAGTTACAAGATCGTCTACCAAAAGTATATGCTTGCCCCTTATTTTTTCTGAATTTTGAACCAGCAAGGTATCTTTTAACTTACCCCATCTTGAAAGTCTGTCTTTTAAAGTTTGCGTTTGGGTAGCACTTATTTTTAAGAGAATATCATCAGCGTATTCGGCATTTAGAGATAAGGCCAGTTCTTTTGCAAAATCTTCTACCTGATTATAACCTCTTTGTATCAACTTTGATTTATGAAGGGGAACAGGAATGATCATATCAATTTCACCAAACCAGTCAGAGTCTGCAAGTTCCTTTCCCAACCATTGGCCAAAGTAGGTTCCAATCTCACGGTAACCTCGGTATTTAAGATCATGAATTAACTGTTGCACTCCAGCTTTTTTCCGAAAATGCAATAATGCCGTAGCTTTTTCTATCTTTACTCTGCCATAAAATACTTTTATTACAGGGTTCTCGTTATCAAGGTGGTAACTTGTAATTGGCAGATCATGGAGACAAGAAGTACAGATGAGTTCTTCATTCTTCAATAATTCAGCGTCACAAATGTGACATACGCTTGGATAAAGAAGATTGATGAAATCGTGAAACATTTGTTAATGGCTTGTACCATACTTGGTTAAACATCTAAATTTACGAACTAAATTAAACTTATGATGACAGAAAAAAAGAACAATACCGCATTGAAGATCTTAACCGGTATTCTTGCTGTAGCCCTGGTTGCGCTTAGCATTTATACCATAAAGTTCTATAATGAGGAAAAGGAAAACAAAGAGATACTTCAAAAAGAAAAATCTGTAATTGAAGATGAACTTAATGAGTTAATCGTGAAATATGATGAAGCGATTGATGAAAATGAAGTGATGGATCAGGACCTTGTGAATGCAAGGAATAGAATTTCAACTTTATTGGATTCAGTTAAAGATAATGAAGCTAATCTTGTTTTGATATCGAGGTACAGAAGAGAAATTGGCAATTTAAAATCTGAAAAAGATCGTCTGTTTAGAGTAGTTGATAGTTTGAGTACGCAAAACCAAATGCTGACAACTTCATTAGATAGTACCAGTGTGGCTCTTCAGGAAAGAACAAAATTTTCAGATTCTTTAAAAACCACCAATCAAAGTCTGTCTACTAAAGTTGATAAAGCTTCAAGGCTGAAAGTGACCAGTCTTTCAGGAGAAGGTGTAATTGTAAGAAATAGCGGTAAGTTGGTAGAAAATGACAATAATCGTCGTGTAGACCAGATAAGAACCTGTTTCACTATTACTGGAAATGACCTGGCAGAAGCTGGTGAAAAGAATATGTACGTTCAGGTATATAATCCTGAAAACGAATTGGTAGGTGACGAAATGGTTATTCAGCACGAAGGAGGTACTATGGTTTACAGTGCCGCATCCAAAGTTTTTTACGAAAATGAAGAACTTGATGTTTGTATACTCGCCAATACTATGGAAGATAAGTTGCTTGAAGGGAATTATAAAGTATATGTATATAATGACGCTATACTTCTTGGTACAGGAAGTTTTAGCCTAAATTAATCTTAATTCATAATTTAAAGACCGTCCTGGATATTATTCAGGGCGGTTTTTTTATTTTTGCGCCATGGCAAAACAAGAAGACCTTTTTAAAAACGTAATATCCCATGCAAAAGAGTATGGGTATATTTTCTCATCGAGTGAAATCTATGACGGTTTAAGCGCTGTTTACGATTACGGGCAGAATGGTGCCGAGTTAAAGAAAAATATCAAAGAATACTGGTGGAGAAGTATGACGCAGCTACATCAGAATATTGTTGGTATAGATGCTGCTATTTTGATGCACCCAACTACCTGGAAAGCTTCAGGTCACGTGGATGCTTTTAACGATCCGCTTATAGATAATAAGGACTCTAAGAAGAGGTACAGGGCTGATGTTTTGGTAGAAGATTATGCTGAAAAGCTTCTTCAGAAAGCTGAAAAGGAAATCACAAAAGCCAAAAAACGTTTCGGGGAAGATTTTGATGAGACGATGTACCGGGAAACCAACCCAAGAGTGAAAAGATATCTTGATGATAGGAAGGAAATCCTTGAACGTTTGGCAAGTTCTCTTACCAAAGAAGATCTTGCTGATGTAAAGTCCCTGATTGAAGAACTGGAAATCGCAGATCCAGATACAGGTTCAAAAAACTGGACCGAGGTGAGGCAGTTCAATTTGATGTTTGGGACTAAACTTGGTGCTTCTGCCGATTCTGCTACAGATTTATATTTGCGTCCGGAAACTGCCCAGGGGATTTTTGTGAATTTCTCGAATGTGCAGAAAACAGGAAGAATGAAGATTCCTTTTGGAATCGCACAAATAGGAAAAGCTTTCCGTAACGAGATTGTAGCAAGACAATTCATCTTTAGAATGCGCGAGTTTGAACAAATGGAAATGCAATTTTTTGTACGTCCGGGCGAAGAACTGGAATGGTACGAGAAATGGAAAGAGATAAGACTGAACTGGCACAGATCACTAGGTCTTGGAGAAGAAAATTACCGTCTACACGATCATGAAAAATTAGCACATTATGCTAATGCAGCCGCAGATATAGAATTTGATTTTCCTTTTGGATTTAAAGAATTAGAAGGAATTCATTCAAGAACAGATTTTGATCTGAAAGCTCATGAAGAACATTCCGGTAAAAAATTAAGATTTTACGATCCTGAATTAAAGGAAAACTATGTGCCATATGTGATTGAAACTTCAATTGGCTTAGATAGAATGTTCCTTTCTGTTCTTTCGTCATCTTTAAAAGAAGAAGATCTGGGAGACGGGAATACAAGAACAGTCTTGAAGCTTCCTGCAGTTCTGGCGCCAACGAAAGCAGCAATTCTTCCATTAGTGAAGAAAGACGGACTGCCGGAATTAGCTCAAAAGATCGTTGACGAGCTTAAATGGGATTTTAAAGTTCAATATGATGAAAAAGATGCGATTGGAAGAAGGTATAGAAGACAGGATGCAGCAGGAACTCCGTTGTGTATAACTGTAGATCATGATTCTTTAGAGGATAATGCAGTAACCGTTAGATTCCGTGACAGTATGGAACAGAAAAGAGTTTCTATTGAGGAGTTGGACACTTTGATAAGAAAAGAAACCGATTTTAAAACCTGGATGAGAGGTTTTTCAGAATAAATACTCCTTAACTTAAGAATAATTTAAAAGGCAATTGATTTATTAATTGCCTTTTTTATTTCAATTAAGTCGATAATGTCTATTTTTAAACAATTATTTTAGTAAGACTCTTTTAAATGATGAAAAAATTACTTCTTCTATTTTCCTTAAGCTTTATTTTTCATCTTAATGCGTTAGGTCAAACAAATGAGATAGTTGGCCCGGCATTTATAGATTCAGCAAGTGTAATTAAAACGGGAGCGCTGTCTAAATCCAGGCTTATCCGGCATATTACCAAACCCAAGTTATATAATCCTCGAAATCGTGGAATTAATAAGGTGGTTCCGGGAAAGGGATTGCCAAAAGTAAAAGACCCTGCCTTGCAAAGCAAAATGGGGGATATTCCTGTTAAAGCCCCAATATTTTCATTTGACGGAGCGGTTACCAGGTCAACACCTAGTGATCCCACCGGTGCGGTAGGTAGAAATCACTATGTAAACGCATGGAATAGTGCCTTCGCAATTTGGGATAAAGATGGCAATGAAATTATCCCGCCTTCTTCTTTAGAAAGTATTGGCGGAGCTTTTAATAATGAAACTGATGGAGATCCAATTGTTTTTTATGATGAAGCTGCAGATAGATTTATTTTGATGCAGTTTAGTGCATCGCCCAGCAGTGGAAGTGCATCTCCTCCGGCTTTATTATTTGCTGTGTCCCAGGGTCCAGATCCTGTAAACAGCGGCTGGTACACGTATAGATTTGATCTGGGATCCTTGCCAGATTATCCAAAAATTTCTTTGTGGAACGATGGTTATTATATTACCACCAACAAAGATGCGTTGGAACCTCAGGGAAAGGAAATTGTATATGTCTTGGAAAGGGATAGGATGCTTCAGGGATCAGATAATGTTAGAATTTTAGGATTTCCACTTCCGGGGATACAGAATAACGGTTTTTATAGTCCTGCAGGTTTTAGCGTTATGGGCGGGGATTTGCCACCTCCCGGAAATGCTCCAATTATATATTTACAGGATGATGAATGGGTGGGTGTTAATCAGGATCATTTAAAATTGTGGCTAATGAATGTAAACTGGGATAATGTTGGTTCTTCAACTATTTCAGAAAGCCAGGAAATTACTGATGGAGTCTCACCCTTTACGGCAACCTTTGACGGTGGTGGATTCAAAAATCTACCTCAACCAGGTGATAACTCAGAAATAGATGCCCTGCAGGGGGCAATGATGTATATGACGCAGTACCGAAGGTTTGGTACGCATAATTCTGTGGTAATGAATTTTGTGGTAGATGTGGAACCGACAGCTGCGAAACATGCGGGAATTAGATGGTATGAACTCAGGCAACCTGCAGATGGTGCGCCCTGGAGTGTGTATCAGGAAGGGACCTATGCTCCAGATAATAGTGATAGATTTAGTGGAAGTATAGGAATTGATATGAGAGGAAATATTGCGATGGGTTATACCGTGGTAAACGATAATCCGGCCAATCCTGTTTTTCCATCGATTAGGTATACCGGTCGCTTCGTTAATGACCAGTTGGGATTAATGACCGTTCAGGAAGAGTCTATAGTGGAAGGGGAGAGCCCTCAGCCAAGACCGGAAGGAAGATATGGCGATTATGCCCATTTGAGTATAGACCCCGTAGATGATCTAACATTCTGGCATAATGCAGAATATTTTATAGGGGTAGATAGGGTAAATAAAGTTGGCGTGTTCAGGATCGCTGCTAATGAGCCAAATGATGTGGGTGTTGTGGTATTGGTAGGGCCTCAGAATGCAACGCTGACTAATTCTGAAGAAATTACTATTAGAATTAGAAATTATGGAACCAACGCTCAATCTAATTTTGAGGTAAGTTACCGTATTGATGGTGGTCCTTTAGTAACAGAAGTTTTTGAGGAAACCATTCCGGCAGAGAGTTCTGCTGAATTTACTTTTGAAGAAACAGGCGATTTCTCTGAAATTGGAGAAATATATACTTTAACGCTGTCTACAAATCTTGAAAATGACTCTAACACAAATAATGATTCTATAGAAGTCGAAGTAAAAAACCTGCCTCCTAATGATATTGGAGTGACATCTATCGATTCCCCTTTTACAGATGAGAACCTAACAAGTACTGAAGAGGTTACCATAACAATTTCAAATTTTGGAGGGGAGCCACAACAGGATTTCCCGGTTAGTTATCAAATAGGAAATAATGCTCCGGTTACTGAAACCTTCAATGAAGTGCTTGAAGTGGGTGAAGATGTGGTTTATACATTTAATCAGACTGCGAATTTAGCAAGCTTTGGAAGATATAGAATAGAGGCGAGAACCAGATTAGAGAATGATTTTGATCCATCTAACGATGCTGAAACTATTTCTGTGGCAAGCCTCAATTGTATTCCGGAAGGATCAGATTGTTCACAGGGCGATGGAATATTCTATTTTGAACTTGGAGATTATAGAAATGAGAGAATCCCTTGCACCAATGGTTATATAGATTTTATTGGAGGTACTACAGATCTGGATAGATCTCAGGGCGATTTTACGGTTACGGTTGAAACTGGATTTGCTGAAGGTGAAAGGGAAAAATTCTCTATGTGGATAGATTTTAACGATAATGCGGTTTTTGAAGACGAAGAACGTGTGATCTCTTCAGAAGTTATTCCGCAGGCGAACAGGTCTTTTTCTTATGATTTTAATATTCCGAGAGATGCAGATCTAGGTCAGCATTTACTTAGAATACGAGCTGGAGATACCAATTTCTCAGGAGATCTGAACGATCCGTGTTCAGTAATGGCTTATGGTACCACACATGATTACTCAGTGAATATCACTGATAGTACTCTGGATATCGAAGATTTTATTCTAAATGAAGCTGAATTGGTAGTGATCACGCTCCCTAATCAGGAAGATCAATACAGGGTGGTCATGGAAACCAGTTTTGGCGAGCCATTAAGAATAACTGTTCATGATCTTCTAGGGCAAAAATTAATCGAGAATCAGGTGGTGAACGATGGGGATGCCTATGTGTATGAACTGGATATGTCGTACGCTGCCCCGGGAGTTTACCTCGTTAGATTCGGAACCAGGAAAGTGGGGAAAGTCAAACGATTTATAGTAAAATAATTTATTTCAAATCCTGAATCTATCTGTATTTGTATTTCTTTCAGATAGCCTTATTTTTGGGAAAAATTCAATATACATGACCATTATTTCCTATAACGTAAACGGTATTCGTGCCGCTATACGCAAAGGTTTCTTAGACTGGCTTCAACAGTCAAATCCCGATGTAGTTTGTTTACAGGAGATCAAGGCACAACCCGAGCAGTTGGACCTCTCAGAATTTGAGAAAGCAGGATATCCTTATCACTACTGGTATCCGGCAAACAAGAAAGGATATAGCGGAGTGGCAATTCTCAGTAAAACGGAGCCTAAAAATGTCACTTACGGTACCGGGATTGATTATATGGATTTTGAAGGCAGGAGTATACGTGCAGATTTCGATAATTTTTCAGTGATGAGTCTTTATTTGCCTTCGGGAACAAATATTAACAGGCTGGAACTTAAATTCAAATTCATGGATGATTTTCAGCGATATATAGATCAGCTTAAATTGGAGATTCCGAATCTTATTATTTCTGGAGATTATAATATTTGTCATGAAGCCATAGATATTCATGATCCCGTGAGACTTAAAAATGTGTCAGGATTCCTTCCGGAAGAAAGAAAGTGGATAGATGGATTTATGGAAAATGGCTTTATAGATTCTTTTCGTCATTTTAATGAGGATCCCGATAATTATTCCTGGTGGAGTTACAGAGCCAATGCAAGAAATAATAATAAAGGCTGGCGTATAGATTATAACCTGGTATCTGAACCATTAAAAGATCGTTTAAGGCGTGCAGTTATTTTACCGGAAGCATACCATAGTGATCATTGTCCCGTTTTAGTAGAAATTGAATAAACATATTATGAATATTAGACTTACATCTGTTTTAGCTTTATTAGTATTAATGAGTTCCTGTGTTTCTTCAAAGAAATATGGAGAACTGGAAAGTAAAAATGCCAATTTACAGCGAGAGAATCGATCTGTTGCCAAGGAACTTGAAAATTATAGAAAGTCCAGCGAAGATCTTGATAAGGAGCTTTCAGGCTTAAAGACAGATTATGAAACTATAACCACTGAGCGTAACCAGCTCATGGAAAAGCTAACTGCGCTTGAAAAAAACTATGAAAGTTTAGAAAAATCTTATGATGCTTTAGAGCAAAATAGTTCTGCCGCCATTGCCGAGAATTCGAGACAAAACAGGGATCTACTGGGGCAGCTGGATGAAAAGGAAGCAGCGCTGCTTCAGGAAAAGAATCGCCTGGAAAAACTGGAGAAAGATCTTGCCTTGCGTTCTCAAAGAATTAATGACCTTGAAAACGTGATCGCAGCGAAGGATGCGAAAATGAATGCACTTAAAAATGCAGTTTCCAACGCACTTACCAATTTTGAAGGAAAAGGCTTAAGTGTTGAGCAAAGGGATGGGAAAGTATATGTATCTATGGAGAACAAATTGCTTTTTGATTCCGGCAGCTGGGCAGTAAATTCTGAAGGACGTAAAGCAGTACAGCAACTGGGAACGGTACTGGGACAAAATCCTGATATTGCAGTACTAATTGAAGGACATACAGACAATGTGCCTTATGGAGGAAGTGGCCAGCTAAAAGATAACTGGGATCTTTCTACAAAAAGAGCTACTGCAATCGTTCAGATCCTGCGTGAAAATTCAAATATAGATCCTCAAAGTCTTACTGCAGCTGGTCGGGGAGAATACGCCCCGGTTGGATCTAATGATACGGAAGCAGGAAAAGCCAAAAATCGTAGGATAGAAGTGATCCTTACCCCGAAACTAGATGAAATAACCAGAGTTTTAAACGAAATAGACTAAGAGAGAATGAAGTACACCAAACTTCCGAATACCGAACTAAAAGTTAGCAAAATTTGTCTGGGCTCCATGACCTGGGGACAGCAGAATTCAGAAGCTGAAGGTCATGAACAATTAGATTATGCACTGGATAAGGGGGTGAATTTTATTGATACAGCCGAAATGTATTCAACTCCTGCGAAACCGGAAACTCAGGGCAGCACCGAGAAGGTTATTGGAAGTTGGCTGAAGAAGACCGGTAGGCGCGATGAGGTAGTAATTGCTTCCAAAATTGCCGGACCTGCTGAAATGGTTTCACATATTCGTGAAAATATGGGTTATCACAGGGAAGCTTTGGAAGATGCTATTCATAATAGCTTAAAAAGGCTTCAAACAGATCATATAGACCTTTATCAGCTTCATTGGCCTGAAAGGAATACTAACTTTTTCGGAAAAAGAGGTTATGATCATTCCGAAGAAGAAAAATGGGAAGATAATTTCCGCCAGATTCTGGAAGATCTACAGCATTTTGTAGATCAGGGTAAAATAGGACATATCGGTCTTTCTAATGAAACTCCATTTGGTCTAATGCGTTTTCTTGAAGAAAGTAAAAATGATCTGCCAAGGGTGTCAACCGTTCAGAATCCTTATAATTTACTGAATAGGAAGGATGAAATTGGTCTAACCGAAATTCTGCATCGTGAGAATGTAGGTCTTTTTCCATATTCTCCTTTAGGAATGGGAACCTTAAGCGGAAAACATTTAAATGGAATTCAGAAAAATACAAGGTTGAGTCTTTTTCCGCAGTATAACAGATATTCTAATGAAGAAGCGGTAAGGGCGACAAGAAAGTATAAAGAACTGGCAGATAAACATGATATGAGCTTAACGCATTTAGCTTTAGCATTTGTGAATCAGCAGCCTTTTGTGACCAGTAATATTATTGGTGCCACCAGTATAGATCAGCTTAAAGAAAATATAGAAAGTATTGAGGTGGTTCTTTCCGAGGAAATCATGGAGGAGGTAAATGAGATTCATAATTCCATCCCAAATCCGGCACCTTAGTTAATAGCCTGTACCAGACTTTCGTGAATAAACATGGAGCGATCCAGGCTATCACGTACATGGAACCAGTCGGCAGTTTTGCCCTGAACCATTAATATTTCACCTTGTTTTCCTTTTTTGATCACAGATGAATTATTAGACGCAGGTTTATTCCTGAAATTTGCAATTTGAGAGTTCACCTTTAATCTCGGGGCTATTTCGCTTTTATCTAATTTTTGGTTTTCAGGTTCTTCGGTTAAATAAACAAAGCCTAACGGGTCAATGGCACCATCATTACTTCTATAAATTCCAAAATGTAAATGTGGAGGAGTGGTTTTTGCGTTTCCGGTATTTCCAACAAAACCAAGCGTATCACCAATGTTTACACGGCCAAGATCGGGCACGATGCTATCCAGATGCGCATAATATAAAGATTGTTTTCGTTTACTATCCCGTAACCAGACCTGCTTCCCGCCAAGGCCTTTTTCGCCAGTAAAACCGACTCTTCCCGAAGTGGGTGCAATCACTGGAGTGCCTCTATCGGCAAAAATGTCTATACCCTTATGATCTCTTTTTCCGCCATCACGCATATCGCCCCAATAACTTCCAATATCGGCATTGGCACCATTTAAGACGGGAAATAAATAGGTGGGAGATTTTTTAATCCCGATTTGGAATGAGGTATTTGCTTCAATTTCCGGCTGAATAACAATTTTATAAAGACCTTTTTCTTTTACCTCAAACTGTAAAATTCCGGTTTGTGATTCACCAGATTTGATCTTTTCAAATTCTTTATTTTCTGAATTAGTTATTTTATAAAGCTCAGAAAAAATAAGGGTAGAAGAGCTGTCTGTAAGTATTGTCGCTTCGATAACTTCCCCGGGAATGAGATAGGTTGCATAAGAATAAATGGCAAAATTCCTGGGTTTTAATTCACCGCTTTCAAGATAAGGCAATTCTATTTCAAGACTGTCGTCAAGTGCTTTGGTAATTCTATCTTCCCAGATTTTAAATAGTTCATCAGAGATATCATTATCTTTCTTATACTTTTCTTTTTCAGAAAGTCCGGTAATAAGTTCTTCCGCTTTCTCCAACTGGGAACAGGAGAAAAAGAACATGATTATAAGAAAGGGAAGTATTTTTATTGATCGCATATTTCACTCAAATGGAGTCACATATAATCAGTAATTATGCCATTTTTAGTCGAAAAGATGGCTAACTACATCTTCCATTTTAGCGACCTTAATAATTCTAATATTGAAATCTCCCTTCGGAATTTTACTTTGTTTGGAAAGCATAATGGATGCAAAACCTAATTTTTCAGCTTCCATGATGCGTTGCTCAATACGGGTTACGGGTCTTATTTCACCGGCAAGTCCTACCTCTGCAGCAAAACAGGTATCTTTTTCTAAAGCTATATCTTCGTTTGAAGAAAGAATGGCTGCAACTACAGCAAGATCTATGGCGGGATCGTCCACACTAATTCCTCCGGTTACGTTTAGAAAGACATCTTTAGCTCCAAGTCGAAAACCGGCTCTTTTTTCCAGAACCGCCAAAAGCATATTCAGTCTTTTAGCATTATAACCCGTAGTAGATCGCTGAGGTGTGCCGTAAACGGCCGTGCTCACTAACGCCTGGATTTCTATCATTAACGGTCGCATGCCTTCTAATGTAGATGCGATAGCAGTTCCACTAAGGTCTTCTTCGTTTTTGGAGATCAGAATTTCTGATGGATTGCTCACTTCTCGTAGCCCGCTGCCCTGCATTTCATAGATTCCTAATTCATGCGTAGAGCCAAACCTGTTTTTATGGGCCCTTAATATTCTATACACATGGTTTCTGTCACCTTCAAATTGAAGAACGGTGTCTACCATATGTTCCAGAACTTTTGGTCCTGCAATACTGCCCTCTTTGGTAATATGGCCAATAAGAATAACGGGAGTGTTACTTTCTTTGGCAAATTTAATAAGCTCTGCTGTGCATTCCCTAATTTGAGAGATACTTCCCGGGGCACTTTCAATATAGTCGCTGTGAAGTGTTTGAATGGAATCTATGATCACCACTTCTGGTTCTACTTCTTCTATCTGGCGGAAAATGCTTTGCGTCTTGGTTTCAGTAAGAATAAAGCAATTTGCGGGATTAGGATTTATACGTTCAGCGCGCATCTTGATCTGTTGCTGACTTTCTTCTCCGGAAACATACAGAACCCTGTAATTTAGCCCAAGGGATATTTGAAGTAGCAGTGTGCTTTTTCCTATTCCCGGTTCACCACCTAGAAGGGTTAAAGAACCCGGTACCAGACCACCACCAAGAACCCTGTCTAATTCATTATTGCCGGTATTCATCCGGTTTTGCGGAGTGTTTTCTATGTCATTTATCAGCAGCGGTTTTGAAGCTTTTTTCGCTTCTTTTTTCGCGGAAGTTTTCCAGTCTTTTGGATCTGGTTTTTGTACTAATTCTTCAACTATGGTATTCCAATCGCCACAGGAATTACATTTTCCCTGCCATTTAGAATACTGCGCACCACATTTTTGACAATAATAAGTAGTCTTGACCTTGGCCATTTAATAGATCTATTTTATGCTAATAACCGAAATCTTTTTTAATAGCATCGGCTTTTTCAAGCATAAAATCGGTGTCTATAAACGCAATTTTTTCCTGTCCGTAAGCATTTTGATAAATTCTCATAGCCTTCTTTGGATTCCCGGTTTCTTCTTCATACCTGGCTTCGAAAAAGGTTCCTAGCATAGTTCCTGGATAATGTTCAAAAGCCATTTTGTATAAAGTTTTGTATTCTTCCCAGTTCCTTGTTTTCTCAATAGCATTATAAACAGCCATAAAATCATTAAGGCTTATCTTTCTCTCTAAACCATATAATTCTTCGATGGAGTTGTATTTGTCTGCCAGATATTGTGATGGAGAAGCGGAGGTTTGAAGCAGGATCTCATTATAATCTTTAGTTGAAATGGGCCTGTAAATCTCAAACATACTGGAAATTGCAGACGGAATAGCTTTTCCTACCAGTGAATAATGCGTTTCATCCTTAAAATCATCGAAATTATAAGTGACCATTTTATTTTCGATATTCTTCAACTGATTATCAAAACTCATAATATTCTTTTTTAGATCAGGAATATCGTCACTACTTGTTGCCATATAGAACCATTTCTTAGATTCCGCAGTACTCAGGGCGTTGGTTACTCTATTCGCCATTTCGGGAGCAAGATCAGGGCTTAGGTTAACATATCCCTGAAAAATTGGAGACTGCTTGAGCAGGTAATAATTAATAAAGTTAGAAGTAAAGTCATGTCCTACGATAATTCTAAAATTAGCGGTTCTGTATTTTTGATCTAGTTGGGCAAGAAGTTCCATTCCAATAAACTCAAAGAATTTCGCGCCTTTTTCAGAAGGGAGAAAATTATTTTCAGAATATGAGGTGTCATCCATTCTTATTCCGTCCTGGTTTATGCCTACCACGATCATTTCAGGAATGTCTTCCCAGTAGGAATAATAATCCACCATTCCCGCTACGGGTTCGAATAAATAATCTCCATCCAGCACCACAACAACAGGATATCGTTTTTCTTTATTTTCTTCGTAATTCCTTGGTAACTGGATCTTTATTTGCCTGGTTTCACCAAGCTTTTGGGAAGATAAACTTTCGTTTTTAATCTGCGCATTGCTTACTATCGGCAATGAAATTGCCAATAGCAAAAGTAATAATCGTTTCATAGGTGTAGTATTGATTCGGACCTACAATATAATTATTATTTCTTATTGTTTAAAAGTGGCAGTAAAATAAAGGATAAACCACCAAAAAGCAGTACTACAAAGGTTTGTGTAGCCCAGGAGATCCATCCAAAAGCTTCGGCAGCATGTTCCTGAACGCCGAAAAACGTCAAGACACCACCAACAGCCAGTGGATAAACGCCTATTCCGCCATTGGTTGCAGAGACTGCGAAAGATCCTACCACAAAGGCAGCCATGATGATGCCGGCTGAAGTGCCAGCGGTTTCAGGAATGCTTAGTTTGATGATAAAGAACATGATGAGATACATGGACCAAATGAAAATTGTATGGAATATGAAAGCCCATTTTTGTTTCATACTAAGAATACTCTTCATTCCCTCCAAAAGGCCTTTAGCCAGTTTTTTTATTTTTTGAAATGGCAGCCAGTTGGAGCGTTTAACGATGTTGATTCCAATAATTATGACGCCAACCAAGCCCAGAAATATGAGGAGGGTGTTTAATGGTTTAATATTTTGATCATTCAGGTAAATTAGGAGATCATCAGTTTGAAGAATAACTACTACTCCAATAATTAACATCAGGATAAGAAGATCTGCAACCCTTTCAGATATAATAGTCCCGAAACCCTTCTCAAAAGGTACATTTTCATAGGTTGAGAGCGTAACTGCCCGTAATACTTCTCCGGAGCGGGGAATCCCGAAATTTGCCAGATAAGCAACCATTACCGCCATAAACCGATTGGCCTGAGATGATTTATAGCCCATTGGTTCCAGCATAAATTTCCAGCGATAGGCTCGGGAAAAATGAGAAGTAGCGCCCAATAGAAAAGAAACAAAGATCCAGAACTTGTTTGCGTCTACAATGCTCTGCCACAAATTTTCACGTTCCTCCTGGGTAGAACTTTTCAAAGAATACCAGATCAAAAAAATCCCCAAAAATAAGGGGATGCTAATTTTTAAAAATTTGATAAATTTTTTATTCAAAGTGACTTATTTCAGCAAATTGGTTTCTTCATCAGGAAATACGAGAGAAGGCTTAAAATTTCTGGCTTCTTCAAGTTCCATAATTCCGTAGGCAATAATAATAAGAATATCTCCTTTAGCTACTTTACGTGCTGCCGCACCATTGAGGGTAATTTCTCCAGTGTTTCTTAGTCCCGGAATAACATAAGTTTCCAGACGTTCTCCATTATTATTATTTACGATCTGTACTTTTTCACCTTCAATAATACTGGCTGCTTCCATAAGATCTTCATCTATGGTTATGCTGCCAATATAATCAAGATCTGCCCCGGTTACTTTTACTCTATGAATTTTTGATTTAACTACGTGAATTTGCATTTCTTAATTAGTTGTTCAAAGCAATATTATCTATCAACCTTATTCCATCGGAATAAGCAGCAATAAACGCTCTGTATTGTTTTCCTTTTTCTTTTTTGTTTACTTTTTTCAAAGTCTCTGAATCGGCAATTTCAAAATACTCCAATTTAAGATGCTGATTATTTTTAAATTGATTTTCTACCCAATTCGTGGTATGTTCTGCACTTTCTGTGCCAAATAGACGGTTGGCATTTTGCAGGACTTCATAAATAAAAGCAGCTTCTTTCCGGTTTTGAAAACTTAGACGTTCATTTCTGGAGGACCTTGCAAGTCCTGAATCTTCTCTTAAGATAGGACATCCAACTATTTCTACCGGAAGACCTGTCTTTTCAATTAATTTCCTGATTATCTGTAATTGTTGAAAATCTTTTTCCCCGAAAAATGCTTTATCAGGAGTAATAACTTCAAAAAGATGCTTAACTACCGTGCCAACACCATTAAAATGACCCGCTCTAAATTCACCTTCCATCACAGATTCTAGTCCTTCAAAATCGAAATTTTGGGAAAGTATCTTATCTCCATATAATTCATTTGCAGTAGGCGAAAATACCCAGATATCTGAAGTTTCCTTTTCTAACAGCTCGATATCTTTATTTAAATTTCTAGGATATTTCTCAAGATCTTCAGGGTTATCAAACTGTGTAGGATTTACAAAAATACTTACTATAACCTGATCTGAATCTTTTAAAGCATTTGTCACCAAAGACAGGTGTCCCTCATGGAGAGCTCCCATTGTTGGAACTAATCCAATGCTTTTACCATCAGATTTTACCTTCTGAATAGCCTGTATAAGTAGTTGTTTCTCCCTAAAAACCTGCATTTTATTATAAAATTAACAGCGTGCAAACTTAATATATCTCTGGCAATCTGCATAAATTTTTGTAATTTTGCGTGTTTTTTATTCGGAAACGTAACTAAAGCAAAGAATTTATGAAAGATAAGAGAGTGTTATACGTCTCGTCTGAAGTTATACCCTACTTACCTGAAACCGATATTTCCTCAACTTCTTTTGAAGCAGCAAAAATGGTGAATAACCTTGGAGGGCAAATAAGAATTTTTATGCCAAGGTTCGGGAATATCAATGAACGTAGGCATCAATTGCATGAAGTGATCCGTTTATCGGGAATGAACCTTGTGATCAACGATCTGGATATGCCGTTAATTATTAAAGTGGCCTCTATTCCAAAAGAAAGAATGCAGGTTTATTTTATAGATAACGAAGATTACTTTAAAAGAAAGGCAACATTAACTGATGAAGACGGAAATCTCTTTTCTGATAATGATGAACGAGCAATATTCTTCGCGAAAGGGGTTATTGAGACGGTGAAGAAATTAAACTGGTCTCCAGATATCATCCACGTTCATGGTTGGCTGGCATCTTTATTGCCATTGTATTTGAGAAATTATTATGGGAATGAACCATTGTTCAAGGATGCAAAAATAGTTACCTCTATTTACAATCAAAGTTTTGAAGAAACGTTAGATGAAGAGTTAAAAGAGAAAATTTTGTTTGATGGACTGGAAAATGCGAACGTCAAACACCTCAAAACTCCTAATTATGTCAATTTATTGAAAACGGCAGTAGATAATTCTGATGCTGTGGTGATGGGTGGTGATAATGTTCCGGAAGAGTTAAAGACTTATGTTGATAAACTTAAAAAACCAGTACTTCCTTTTACGGAGAAAGAAAATTTCTCTCACGCCTACCAGGAGTTTTACGACACTAAAGTATTGTCTGAATAGTAAGAAAAATTTTAAATGATATTAAATAAGTTTTTTAAAATGACAGCTATTGTAGCTGTTGTTTTCGCTTTCGTAGCATGTGATGAAGAGTTTACTGAGATTGGGGGAGAGATAATCAACAATCCTTCAAATGTTGAAACTAGAGAAGTGGAAGTTAATGCATATTCTCACAAACTAAATTCAGTACAAACCAATAACCTGAATAACTATTTTCTAGGTACCACAAATCATCCTATTTATGGGGAGAGCACGGCAAGTATAGTAACTCAATTGAGCTTGTCTGGTCCAAATCCAGATTTTGGAGATAATGTTACCCTGGATAGTGTGGTGATGACGATCCCTTATTATTCATCTGAAATCGCTTCTTCTACAAGCGAATCGAACGTTGAATACCAGTTGGATTCTGTTTATGGAAATGGTTCTTTTAATCTTAAAATTTATGAGACCGGGTTTTTTCTAAATGACCTTGACCCGGATACCGATTTTGAGCAGAGACAAAAGTACTTTTCAGATCAGCAGGATGCTATAGAGCAAAATATTATTGAGCAAGATTTAGTTGGGGGTCCTATTTATGTTGATGAAGACTTTAGTCCATCAGATCAATCCTACGTTTCGTACGAAATCGCTGAGGGGGAAAATGATACGGTTGTCAATACCCCGGCATTAAGAATTAAGCTTCCGGTGAATTTCTTCAAGCAAAAGATCATAGATAAGGAAGGTTCTGATGAGCTTATGAATAATGCTAATTTCAGGGATTATTTCAGAAGTCTTTTTATAAAAGCCGAGCCAAATGCCGGAGAAGATCTTCAGATCTTATTCAATTTGTCTAACCAGGACGCAAAAATCAATCTTTATTATACTTCTGAAAATGAGAATGCTGATGGTGAAGTTGAAAGATCCAGGGGAGCTTATACACTCAACATTGCAGGAAATAGCAAATTTAATACCTATACAGGAGAATTTCCTGAAGACATTCTTCAAAAGATCCAGGCTCAAACAGAAGAAACAGGTGCTGAAAATCTTTATTTAAAATCGCAGGAAGGAAGCATGGCGATAATTGAATTATTTCCGGACGTAGAGGTGCTGGAAAACTTGAGAGAGGAAGAATTATTGGTAAATGAAGCTGATCTTACTTTTTACATAAATGATGACTTAACGAACGGAGATCTTCAACCTAGACGTTTGTATCTATACGATGTTGCGAACAATACAATTATTGCAGATTACGCGCTGGATGCAACTCTTAATCCATCAAATCCGGAGTTATCGCTTACAAATTTCTCTGAGCCTGTGCAGGTTTCTGAAGATGGAAGCGGATCTTTCTATACGCTTAGGGTAACTAATCATGTAAGTAATCTTATTAATAACGAAGAAGCTGAAAATGTAAAGCTAGGATTAGTAATTGTGCCAAATATTAATACTGTAGCGGCAAGAGATCAGCAGGGTAATTTTATAGGTCCAATTATGTCCTCTGTTAGAGGTTCAGCTTTAATAGATCAGGTTCCATCGGGATCTTTATTATCACCTTATGGTACTATTTTACATGGTAACTTATCGGCTGACGACGAGAAAAGATTAAAATTAAGAATTTATTATACCAACTTTAATTAGTAGAAAATATGTGTGGAATTGTTGGATATATCGGGCATAGAGAAGCTTATCCTATTGTATTAAAAGGTTTACAGAGATTAGAATATAGAGGTTATGACAGTGCAGGTATTGCTTTGTATGATGGCAATGACCTTAAGATGAGTAAAACTAAAGGAAAAGTAGCCGATCTAAAAGAAAGATTAGAGAGTGAAATTTCTACAAATGGTACCGTTGGGATTGGTCATACCAGATGGGCTACTCACGGGGAGCCTAATGATGTGAATTCGCATCCTCACTATTCCAATTCAGGAGATCTTGTGATCATTCATAATGGAATTATTGAAAATTATGATGCTCTAAAAAAGGAATTGAAGAAAAGAGGTTACACTTTTAAAAGTGATACAGATACTGAGGTGCTTGTAAATCTTATTGAAGATGTGATCAAGCAGGAAAAAGTTAAGCTAGGGAAAGCAGTTCAGATAGCATTAAATCAAACGGTTGGTGCCTATGCTATAGCTGTATTTAATAAGACCAAACCAGATGAGATTGTAGTTGCAAGACTGGGAAGTCCGTTGGCAATTGGAGTTGGAGACGATGAATTTTTTGTAGCTTCAGATGCTTCTCCGTTTATAGAATTCACGAATAACGCTATTTACCTGGAAGATGGAGAGATGGCAGTTATTAGAAGACATAAAGAAGTTAAGATAAGAAAGATCAAGGATGATACTTTAGTAGATCCATACGTTCAGGAACTTCAGATGAATCTTGAGCAGATCGAAAAAGGCGGTTATGAACACTTCATGCTTAAGGAAATCCATGAGCAGCCAAATGCAATCAGCGATACCTATAGAGGTAGAATGCTGGTTGATCAGGGTTTGATAAGAATGGCCGGTGTAGATGATAATATGGAGCGAATTGCAAATGCAAAACGTTTTATTATCGTAGCCTGCGGAACTTCATGGCATGCGGGTCTCGTAGCAGAATATATTTTCGAGGATATCGCCAGAATTCCTGTGGAAGTTGAATATGCTTCAGAATTTAGATATAGAAATCCTGTTATTTCTGAAAATGATGTGGTAATCGCTATTTCTCAAAGTGGAGAAACTGCAGATACTATGGCAGCGATAAAATTGGCCAAAGAGAAAGGAGCTTTTACTTTTGGTGTTTGTAATGTAGTTGGTTCTTCTATTTCAAGAGAGACACACGCTGGTGCATATACCCATGCGGGACCAGAAATAGGAGTTGCTTCGACAAAAGCATTTACTACGCAAATTACAGTTCTTACGTTGATGGCCTTAAAGCTTGGTAAGTTTAAAGGAACCATTTCACATAGCGATTTCCAATTCCATCTTCAGGAGCTGGAAAGAATTCCTGAAAAAGTTAGAGAGGCACTTAAATCTGATGAATTGATTCAGGAAGTTGCGGCAAAATATAAGGATGCCCCAAACTGTCTTTATTTAGGTAGAGGTTATAATTTTCCTGTAGCATTAGAAGGAGCTTTAAAACTTAAGGAGATTTCTTATATCCATGCAGAAGGTTATCCTGCTGCAGAAATGAAACATGGTCCAATTGCCTTAATAGATGAACAAATGCCTGTTGTAGTGATCGCTACTAAACGAGGTCATTATGAAAAGGTGGTGAGTAATATTCAGGAGATCAAATCCAGAAAAGGGAAGATCATTGCGATAGTTACAGAAGGAGATGAAGAGGTTAGGGAGCTTGCAGATTATGTGATCGAGGTTCCTGAGATCATGGAGTCACTTACTCCGTTATTAACAACCATTCCTTTGCAATTACTTTCCTATCATATAGCGGTGATGCTTGGTAAGAATGTAGATCAACCAAGAAACCTTGCTAAATCTGTTACTGTAGAGTAGAAATTAATTGAAATAAGAATAAAACCCTTTTGAAGCTTTCAAAAGGGTTTTTTATTTCCCTGCAATGGATGCTTTTAAATCAGGATTTTAGCTGTTTTGCGAAACATTGAAAACTTCTCAAATTTTCAATATGTTTTTTGCTAGAAAAATTTATCTTTGCAGCCTGAAAATGACCTGTTTCATTTTTATGGTTTTTTAAATCAGCGAAATAGGTTTTTGAATTTTACTATTAAAAATTAAAGAATTAGATAAATGTCTAAAGTCACAGGTAAAGTTGCCCAGATTATTGGTCCTGTAGTTGACGTTGTGTTCGACTCAGAAAACGCTGAACTGCCAAAGATCTACGATTCTTTGGAAATTACCAGAAAGGATGGTTCTATTTTAGTTCTTGAGGTACAGTCTCATATTGGTGAACAAACGGTAAGAACTGTATCCATGGATTCAACAGACGGTCTTAGTCGTGGTGTTGATGTTCTTGCTACTGGAAACCCAATCCAAATGCCAGTTGGAAAAGATGTTTACGGACGTCTTTTTAACGTAATTGGAGATGCTATTGATGGTTTAGGAAACTTGCCGAAAGCTGGTGAAGATGGTCTCCCAATTCACCGTCAGGCTCCTAAGTTTGAGGACTTATCTGTGTCTACTGAAGTTCTGTTTACCGGGATTAAAGTAATTGATCTTATTGAGCCTTATTCAAAAGGTGGTAAGATTGGACTTTTTGGAGGTGCAGGAGTTGGGAAAACAGTACTTATCCAGGAATTGATTAACAACATCGCCAAAGGTCACGGTGGACTCTCTGTATTTGCAGGAGTTGGTGAGCGTACTCGTGAAGGGAATGACCTTCTTAGAGAGATGTTAGAATCTGGGATTATAAAATACGGTGACGATTTCATGCATTCTATGGAAGAAGGCGGATGGGATCTTCAGAAAGTAGATAAAGAAGTAATGAAGGAGTCTAAAGCTACCTTCGTTTTCGGACAAATGAACGAACCACCTGGAGCACGTGCTCGTGTGGCACTTTCTGGTCTTACAATTGCGGAATACTTCCGTGATGGAGCTGGAGAAGGTCAGGGGAAAGACGTTCTTTTCTTCGTAGATAATATTTTCCGTTTTACACAGGCTGGTTCAGAGGTGTCTGCACTTCTTGGGCGTATGCCATCAGCGGTAGGATATCAGCCAACGCTTGCAACCGAAATGGGTGCGATGCAAGAGCGAATTACTTCTACTAAGAACGGTTCTATTACATCTGTACAGGCGGTTTATGTACCTGCAGATGACCTTACAGATCCGGCGCCGGCAACAACTTTTGCCCACCTGGATGCAACAACGGTACTTTCTCGTAAGATTGCCGAGCTGGGTATTTATCCTGCGGTAGATCCTTTGGATTCTACTTCAAGGATTCTTACTGCAGATATCTTAGGCGATGAGCATTACGATTGTGCACAAAGAGTAAAAGAGTTATTACAGAGATATAAAGAACTTCAGGATATTATTGCCATCCTTGGTATGGAAGAGCTTTCTGAAGAAGATAAGCTTGCAGTATCACGTGCTAGACGTGTTCAGCGTTTTCTATCTCAGCCATTCCACGTTGCGGAGCAGTTTACTGGTCTTAAAGGAGTGCTTGTAGATATTAAAGATACTATCAAAGGTTTCAACATGATCATGGATGGAGAACTTGATAAGTATCCGGAAGCTGCCTTCAACCTTAAAGGAACTATTGAAGAAGCGATTGAGGCCGGAGAGAAAATGCTTGCTGAAAATTAGTAGGCAGTCTTCAGTAACAATAGGCGGTCAAAAGCCAGGAATTGTGAACTGATAATTGATAACTGATAATTGAAGAAATGTATTTAGAGATAGTAACTCCAGAAGCTGTAGTGTTTAGAGCAGAAGTGGACGCGGTAAAAGTACCGGGACACGATGGTGAATTTCAAATGTTGAATAATCACGCTCCTATTGTTTCTACTTTATCTGAAGGTGAGCTTAAGATCAATCTTACTTCCGGAAGTGAAAATGAAATAAAGAGAAAAGATCAGTCGGGATTCAGGACTGAAGGTGCAGAGACAAATGTTGTTTACTATACTATTAAAGGAGGAGTTCTTGAAATGAAAGATAATAAAGCGATTATTTTAGCTGATTAAACTTTCAGAACATATATAATAAAAAAGGGTTTTTCATTTGAAAGACCCTTTTTTTATTGGAAAAAGATTATTTCTGTTTACCTAGTTTTTAAGTATTTCTAAAATGTCAATTATTTAGCCTCAAGCCATTTTTCTCGATTCTTGATGGCTTCCCTGGGGGCTTCTTCATCGATGCTAATAGTATAGGCTGGATTCTTACCTAATTCTGTTTCAGTGGTTTTTTTATTGCCAAACCTGTTATATTCAATAGTAATTCGCCCGGAAGCCGTGCCTATAATTTCATCAAATTGTTTCTTAGATTCAATTTTAGTTCCGTTAATTGAAGTAATTATATCACCAGCAGTAAGTCCGGCCTTGTAAGCCGCGCTGGATTTGTAGGTATTTCGGCTTATTTTAAGGCCGTCTTCTGATTCATTCAGAGAAACTCCAAGGTCTTTATCTGAAGAACGTTCCAGCTTTATCCCGACTGAGGAAAATAACTCATTATAATCTGGCATTTCACTTGCATAGATATATTTATTGAAAAATTCTGAAGCGAATGCTGTGCCGGCATATTCTTTTAAAATCATCTCGATATCTTCAATTTCATAAGAGACTTCAGTTTTTCCATATTTCATCCACATCATTTTCATAAAATCGTCAAGATTCAGATCTTTTTGTCTTAAGGAAAGATCAAGGGCTAAACCAAGTACGCTTCCGTAGGAGTAATAAGAGATAAAAGTATTTTCACGATTGGTAGGATCTACAGAGGTTGCTGCATCTACAAACGGAGCCTGGTAGCTCATTTCAATAGGACTAAAATATTCCAGGGCCGGAGAGTTCCAAACATAATTAAAAGTGCCTGCAAGTCCTTCTATGTATTCCTTTGGTGTCTTTACATTCGCTCTGCAAAGCATTAATCCAGTATAGTAACTTGTAAAACCTTCGGCAAACCAAAGGGAGCCGGTCATATTGGCTTCTGCAAAATCAAAAGGCTCAAGTTCTGCAGGTCTTATGCGCTCCACATTCCAGGCATGAAAGAACTCGTGGGCAACCGTCCCTATATTTCCTTTCATCCCACCTTCAGCAAGACTTTCTTTGTTAGTTAAAATAGTGCTGTTCCTATGTTCCATTCCGTCACCGGAGACATTTGGCATATAACAGGCTAAAAAAGTATATTTTCCATAGTCGAATTCAGGAAGTTCTCCAAAAACTGCTTTTTCTTGTTTTACAATTCTTTCCACCTGATCAAAATATTCAGCAAATTTCTCCTCGGTTCCTTTATGGTGCAAAGCAAACTGAATTTCTTGTCCGTTTACATTGAAAGATTTCATATCGAAGTCACTAATTTCCGTGGGACTGTCCATAAAATAATATAAATCTGGAGCAGAATAAGTAGTTTCAGATTCTTGCTGTAGTTGGGTGGCAACTTTCCAGTTTAGGTCCTCTCTTATGTCAAAATTCACTTCAACGGGCCTGTGCTGAAATTCTTCGGCATACATAAACGTTGCCGGAATATTTAAATGTGCGTGAGTTTCATCAATCTGGGAATAAGTGCCGTCTCCGCGATTGGCGAACAAGGTATATTCAATATTCACGGTGCCATCATGATCGCTTACTTCCCAGGAATATGGACCTTTTCGTTTGGCAGTGATTTCTTCGCCCTTGCTGTTGTTGGCTTTGAATCCATATACGTTTTTTACAAATTCATGAAGTGCATAACGCCCGGGAGAAGTACGGCTCATCCTGATATTTAAGGTTTTTGTTTTAACTTCCGGAAAGCTGATTTCAATTTTGGCCTCGTGATGAACCGCATTCTCAAAAGAAATATTGTAAGAATTGGTTTGAGCGTTTCCCGTAAAACAGAGGAATAAGAAAGCTAAAAGAATAGTACGCATAGTATTTTTTTGATATTTGCTCTAAAATAAAAATTTTATCGGACTGATACAGACAAGATTTGATTAAGCTTGATATTCTAAAATATCTCCCGGCTGGCAATCTAAAGCTTCGCAAATGGCTTCCAGGGTTGAAAATCTAACCGCTTTTGCTTTTCCAGTTTTTAAAATAGAGAGGTTTGCAGTGGTGATACCAATGATTTCAGCAAGTTCATTGCTCTTCATCCCTTTTTCATCCAGGATTTTGTCAAGATTAATAAGGATTGCCATTGTTAAACAGTTAATTCGTTTTCTTCTAATAGACGAGCACTATTTTTAAAAATCTTACTCAAGTAAATAAGGAATAGACCTATTGCGATTAATAGCCAGGGACTTCCAAGGTCATTTTCAAAAGAGAGACTTATTTTTAATCTATTGTCAAGGATTATGCTTGTAAAAAAATCTGCAATAATCTGTAATATGAAAACGCCGATAATTAATTTTCCTGCAAGATTCAGTCCGGTAATTTGAAGTTTTGTATATAACCTTTCTTTTTCAAAATCCTTAATTAGCTTCCTTATGATGTAAACAGCATAAAATAAAATTGCAGAATAGATTATCTCCAGGGTAAAAAGTACGATGGCAGCAATTCTTGATTCTTCGTTTTGTATATCGGTGATATAATCAAGTGATTCTAATTTTACACTTCCGCCAAAAAGAAAGTATAAATAACATAGACTGCTAAGTATTAAATCAAGGGCTAAAAGAAAGTAAGATATATTAACAATCAGTTTTAAGAATTTTGGAGGTTTCATTTTTAATTATTTATTGTTTTTCGATAACAAATATAAATAAATTATTGAAAAACGATAATTTTATCCTTATAAAAGATTTCTAAAACAGTTCAAGACTTATGCATTTTTCAGGGAATTAAGAATTTCGCAGTAGAATAATGAAGGCTTTTAATTAAAACATCCGAAAGTATAAATAGCTGTAATGAGTGGGGATTAACTGATTATCTAAAACTAATTCTTCAATAATAACTATTATATTTGCGGGAAACAGATTTCACTAAGTATGCTTACCGCAATTCTTACAGGTTTTTTATTTTCTATTTTTCTCGTTTTCGCGGGGAAATTCTTTAAAGGTAAGCTGTCTATCCTTGCATCATTAGTTCCTTTAGCATTGTTTGTTTATTTCTTTCAATTTATTTCTCCTATTTCTAACGGAGAGGTAATTATGAGATCTTACGAATGGATCCCCTCCTTTGGAGTGGATCTTGGCTTTAAGCTGGATGGTCTTTCGTTACTGTTTTCTTTGATGATTACAGGAATTGGGTTTCTTGTCTTTGCTTATACCTCCTCTTATTTAAAAGGTCACGAATATTTAGATAGATTCTATGGATATTTAGGCTCCTTTATGGGGGCAATGCTCGGTCTGGTGCTTTCAGATAATATGATCACTTTGTTCGTGTTCTGGGAGTTGACCAGTATTAGTTCTTTCTTTTTAATTGGCTTTAATAATACCAATCCTGCTTCCCGAAAATCGGCCATGACGGCTCTTGGGATTACCGGAATTGGTGGGTTGTTTCTTTTAGCGGGGGCATTGCTTTTAAACAATATTGCCGGCACCTATAGTATTTCTGAGATGCTCACTATGAGTGAGGCGATTCGTGGAAATGAATTATACTTTTTAGCAGTATTATTAATTTTTGGAGCGGCTTTTACCAAATCGGCTCAATTCCCTTTTCACTTCTGGTTACCGGGAGCTATGAAAGCACCAACACCGGTTTCAACATATTTACATTCCGCAACCATGGTAAAGGCAGGAATATATTTGTTAATGCGGTTTACACCGGTTCTTGGAGGAGAACAAATATGGAACACCACCTTAATCCTTGTAGGTGGATTTACTATGCTTTATTCAGCAATTCATACCGTTTTTAGAACCGATCTTAAAGGTATTCTTGCTTATTCAACTATTTCAGCCTTGGGAATCCTAGTATTCTTAACGGGGCTAGGTACTCAGGAAGCATTTCTTGCAGCAGCGGTTTTTATTGTAGTTCATGCCCTTTATAAAGCTACTTTATTCCTGGTAACAGGAATTATAGATCATCAAACACATACCCGGGATATTACACGACTTGCCGGATTAAATAAAGTAATGCTTCCAGTTGGGATCGCCGGAATTTTAGCAGCAATTTCCAGTGCGGGGATCCCACCAACAATTGGTTTTGTTGGAAAAGAATTAACTTATGAAGCTTCATATCACGCCGAAAGCCTGGTAATATTTCTTCTGATAGCAATTGTGCTCACAAAGATATTACTCTTATATGCTGGTTTCGTGGCCGGAATAAAACCTTTTACAGGAAAACTTCCTGAAGAGCATTCTAATGTAAAAATGCCTGGTTTTATCATGTGGGGGCCACCTCTACTCCTGGCTGTTTTGGGTGTTGTATTTGGAGTTGCGCCTTTTATTATTGAATCGGCATTGATTAAACCGGTGGTGACAGCAATGGGTGGTGATGCTTCTGAAATTCATCTAGCCTTATGGCATGGGTTTAATTTGATTTTTATATTGAGTTTGATCACGATAGGAGTAGGAACGGCGCTTTACTTTATCATTAAGCCTTCTAAAAAACTTGAGAGTGGTATCGCTAAATTCGATTTTATTGCTCCGGAAAATATTCTGGAAAAATTCAATAAGTTCTTTGTAGTAATATCTAATTTCTGGACCAATTTCTTTCAGAATGGATTTCTACGGAATTATATATCTATTATCATCCTTTTCCTCGTGGTACTGGTAGGATATATCATGGTGGGAAACACAAGATTTACTATAGACTATAATTCCCTTTCAAAAATTACAGTCTATGAAATTACCACAACACTAATTTTAATTGCTGGAATTTTTTATACTGTATTTACGCAGTCAAGACTGGCAGCCGTAGCGGCTATGGGAGTTGTAGGACTTTCCATTTGTTTGATATTTGTTTTTTATAGTGCACCAGATCTGGCGATGACGCAGTTTTCTATTGATACACTTACAGTGATTCTCTTCGTATTGGTGCTATATAAACTGCCAAAATATTTGAAACTTTCAGATTATAAAACCAGGCTTAGAGATGGTATTTTGTCTACGATCTTTGGTCTGATCATAACCACTTTGGCCCTTGAAGTTCTTTCTGAACCGGTTAGCAAGGAGGTAGGTGATTTTTATGCTGCTAATTCATATATTGAAGCTCATGGTAAGAATGTAGTTAACGTAATACTTGTAGATTTTAGAGGTGCAGATACCTTAATTGAAATTTCTGTATTATCAATTGCTGCTGTTGGTGTATTTGGGTTGATGAAACTGAGGCTGAAGATGAAAGATAGAAGGAGGTATGCAGATAAAAGGCTGAACCAGGAGAATGAAAAAAGTTAAAATAAACCATGCGAACAACTATAATTTTAAAGACAGCTTCTAATTACCTTTTACCGGTATTGTTGGTGTTTTCTATTTTTATTCTACTTCGTGGGCATTACCTGCCTGGTGGAGGATTTGTAGGTGGTTTAATTGCTTCAATCGCATTTATTTTACACTCGTTCGCAAACGGACTGAATAAAACTAAAGAACTTTTAATTATACATCCGGGTTTCCTGCTTCCCCTTGGATTGGCAATAGCATTTTTAGCCGGGCTTGCACCAGTAGTATTCTTCGATCTGCCTTTTATGACAGGTTTATGGTCGCATGATGAAATTGCGATTTTGGGTAGTGTTGGCTCAGCGTTATTTTTTGATATAGGCGTTTACTTTGTGGTAAACGGAGTAACCTTAACTATAATTTTCACAATTTCAGAATCGGCCTAATATGGAGATCCTTTTAGCATTAATGGTAGGAATTTTATATGGGACGGGCATTTATATGATGCTCCGCCGTAGCATGGTGAAACTTATTATTGGAATCATCCTGCTTGGAAATGGAGCTAATCTGCTTATTTTTCTTTTAGGAAGAATCACAAAAGGAGCGCCACCAATAATTTCCGGAGACGCGAAAGTCTTTGCAGAGGCTTATGCAGATCCCGTACCACAGGCTTTGATACTTACAGCAATCGTTATAAGTTTTGGTCTTCAGTCTTTCGCCATTGTGCTCGTTAAAAGAGCGCATACCGTGGTTAGAACTGATGATCTGGATGAGATGAACGCAACCGACGAAGATTCATGAATGAACAATTAATATTATATCCTCTTTTCCTTCAGATGGCCATCAGTATCATCCTGATGTTTGGGTGGGCAAGAATTAGATTTCAGAAGGTTTTTAGTGTTTTCGGAAGTATTTTAAGTGTAGGTCTGGCTATCTGGTTATTCACTTATATTTGGAATAATGGTACTCAAACCATTCAAGCCGGAAATTGGGAAGCCCCATTTGGAATTACTTTTGTGGCCGATATGCTTTCTACAACCCTCGTGTTGTTAACGGCAATTTCAGGACTTGCAGTTTCTATATTTTCAGCGGGATCAGTACTGAAAGACCGTTTGCGATTTGGTTATTTTCCCATATTTCACTTTCTGTTACTTGGCTTAAACGGGGCGTTTTTAACGGGAGACATTTTTAACCTGTATGTATGGTTTGAAATTGTGATTATTAGCTCTTTTGTGCTCATAACCATTGGTGGTGAAAAGGCACAGTTGGAAGGAGCTGTAAAATATTTCACGCTGAATATTCTAGCTTCGATGATTTTCTTAACGGCTATCGCAGTCCTATATGGAATCACCGGAAGTTTAAATATGGCAGATCTGGCAGGTCAGATCGCACAGGTTGAGAATAGAGGGCTTGTACAAATCACAGGATTGCTCTTTCTTATAGGCTTCGGAATCAAGGCAGGTGTTTTTCCTCTCTATTTCTGGCTGCCTGCATCGTATCATACACCGCCGTTTGCAGTTTCAGCAATCTTTGGTGGTTTACTAACTAAAGTGGGAGTCTATGCATTAATTCGTGTTTTTACCCTCATTTTTGTTGATGATCCTTTTCTGCATGATATTATAATGATCATTGCTATTCTCACGCTCATAAGTGGAGGGGTAGGTGCTTTGGTTCAAAACAATATGAGAAAAGTGTTTTCATACCTTATTATCTGCCATATTGGATATATGATCGCCGGTATTGGTATGTTTACAGAAGTCGCCATAGCCGGGGCTATATTCTATTTAATACATGATATTATAGTAAAAACAAATTTGTTCATGCTAAGTGGTGTGGTCTATAGAATTAAGGGTACAAACAGCATGCGAGATCTTGGCGGAATTTACGCAAAATGGCCTAAGATCAGTTTGTTGCTATTTATCCCCTTATTCTCATTGGTGGGAATTCCACCATTATCAGGATTCTGGCCAAAGATTAATTTGATAAAGGCCGGGTTCGCAGGTGGTTCTTATATAACCGTTGGAGCCATCATTTTTGCCAGTTTTATAACACTTGTGATCATCGCTAAATTATGGGCTGAAGTATTCTGGAAAGATGGTAAAAAGCTTCCGCTAAGAAGTAATTTTGGATATTTCTCTAAAATGACTACTGCAAAAAGGCTTCAGTTTATAGTGCCTGTAGCTATGCTGAGTATTGTATCTTTGTATATTGGTTTTGGTGCGGAGCACATTCAGTTGCTATCAGCGAGAATTGCAGATGAACTTGTGAATAATGAGGGTTATATTGATGCAGTTTTAAACTCGAAGAACTAAGGAATAATGAAGAATAAATTTCTGTCGAACATATTATTGACCTTTGTCTGGGTTGCCCTGACAGGAGATTTTTCATTCGAAAATTATCTGTTCGGCTTCTTTCTTAATTTTCATATTCTCTGGTTAATTACCGTAGGGCGTAAAAAAAGCACTTATTTTCTTATTGTTCCGAAAATCATTATACTGCTTGTGTTCTTTTTATATGAGCTTATTAAGGCAAATATTGAAGTAGCTTACGAGGTGATCACACCAAAACTTAATATGACCCCGGGAATTATTATGGTTCCGTTAGATATAAAATCTGATATGGGGATCACTATGCTGGCTAACATGATCTCTCTTACACCGGGAACATTGAGTCTGGATGTATCTAATGATAAAAAAGTACTTTTTGTACATGCGATGTACGTAAAAGACAGGGATAAGTTTATCAAAGGAATTAAGGATGGTTTTGAACGTAGAATATTGGAGGTATTGTCATGACATTATTTGAATATTTACATTTTATAATTTTACCAGTGCTGGTCGTTTCCGCAGTATTAATACTTTGGAGGTTCATCAAAGGCCCGAGCATTGCCGATAAGATTGTTGCGTTAGATCTTCTCATAACTACAGGAATAGGAATTATAGCAGTTTACAGTATTATATACAATCAGTCTACTTTGATGGATACGGCTTTAATTTTGGCATTGATCGCCTTTTTGAGTACAGTGGCCCTGTCTTATTATCTTGAAAAACGAAAAAGAAAATGATAGATATAATAATAGGAACCATAGCAACATTCGGAGCCCTGTTCGTTCTTCTGGCGGCAATTGGGATCGTACGTATGCCAGATACTTATTTGAGGATTTCGGTTACCACGAAAGCAGCTACATTAGGCGTTGGACTGGTATTGTTATCTACCACTGTTTATTTTAGTAATGCAGATGTTACTTCCCAGGCATTTGTTATTATTCTATTCTTGTTTCTAACCGCCCCGGTAAGTGCGCATCTTATTGGAAGAGCATCTTATTTTATTGGGGTAAAGCTCTGGGATAAATCTGTGATGGATGAACTTAGAGGGAAATATCAAAAGAACACCCATATTCTGAAAAGTGTGGTTGATGATACTCCTGAAGACAATGTAGATCACTCAAAAATGAAAGATAAATAAGCTCAATTTTTCTTCTTTTTAATAATCTTTGATTCTACAAGGCTAAATACAAAGTTGACGAGTATAACTATAGCGGTGGCTACTAAAAGTTCTTTAAAATATCCAAACCCTGAAAGACAACCCACAGCCGCACTGCACCAGATAGTAGCTGCCGTGGTCAAACCTTCCACATCATTACCTTTTTTCATGATGGTCCCGGCACCAATAAAGCCAATACCTATAATTACCTGGCTAAGTACCCTGGTCATATCGGCATATTCTGCACCTTCAAATTGAAGAGACATCATAATAAAAATACAAGCGCCAAGAGCGACCAGCGCATGGGTTTTCAGTCCTGCATATTTTCCGCGGAATTCACGTTCTAATCCAATAAACAACCCGGCAACAACGGCAATTCCGGCTTTAATTGCGAAATCTATAATATCCATAATTTAAAAGAATACTGTTTTATATTTTAGTAGCATGAAAAAGCTCCCATTAAAATTAGAGAAAAGACTTCAGAAGAGAAAAGATGAGGATTCTTTTAGGAAATTATTACCATTTCCACGTGGGGTCGATTTTTTCTCGAATGATTACCTGGGTTTTTCAAGATCTGAAGCTATTACAGGAAATAGCCTGAAAATAATAAAAGAATTCGGGACTGTAAACGGAGCTACCGGTTCCCGTCTTCTATCAGGAAATCATCCTCTTTTCAAAAAAGTAGAAAACCAGCTTGCCAGTTTTCATAATTCCCAGTCTGCCTTAATATTTAATTCGGGGTACGATGCTAATATTGGCTTTTTTTCGGCGGTTCTCCAAAAAGCTGATATCATTTTATATGATGAATTCTCTCATGCTTCAATACGTGACGGACTTAAAATGAGCCTGGCCAGAAATTACAAATTTCAGCATAATGATTTGGGAGATCTGGCACAGAAACTGGAGCGTTTAACTTCAAACAAGGAGGAAAAAGAGATCTATATTGTGACTGAATCTGTTTTTTCTATGGATGGGGATTCTCCAGACATGATAGGCCTTGTGGAATTAGCTGAAAAGTATCATGCAAATCTTATTGTAGATGAAGCTCATGCCACCGGTGTTTTTGGAGAAAAGGGTCAGGGCCTTGTCCAGCAACTGAAATTAGAAAGTAGAATTTTTGCCAGAATTCATACTTTTGGGAAAGCAATGGGATGTCATGGTGCGGTGATTCTCGGGAGTAGTGATCTAAAGGATTATCTGGTAAACTTTTCCCGAAGCCTTATTTATACCACCGCTTTATCCCCGCATGCGGTAGCTACAATTAGTGCTGCTTACCGAAATTTAGACAGGGAACAGGGCCATTTAAATGAACTTAAGAAAAATATTCAGCATTTTAAATCTGAAATACTTCAAAATAATCTTCAGTATATTTTTATCGAAAGTGATTCGGCTATTCAGGCCTGTGTTATTTCGGGAAATACCAAAGTGAAACGGGCAGCTTTGGAACTGCAGAAACAGGGATTTATCGTAAAACCAATTCTTTCTCCCACAGTTCCGGCAGAGAGTGAAAGATTAAGATTTTGCATACATAGCTATAATTCGAAGCAGGAAATTTCGGAGGTCTTAAAAGTCCTGAGTAATTTTGTGGCAAATTCAGAATAATGCCAAAAAGCTATTTTATTACCGGGATTGGAACCGAAGTTGGAAAAACTGTTGTTTCAGCAATAGTTGCGGAAGCACTAAAAGCCGATTACTGGAAACCTATCCAGGCAGGCGATCTTGAAAATTCCGATTCTCATAAAGTCAAGAAACTGGTAAGTAATAAGGATTCGGTTTTCTTCAAAAACGCATGTGCACTAAATACGCCTATGAGTCCGCATGCCGCTGCTGAAATTGACGGAATTAAGCTTCAGATTAAAAATATTAAAAGACCCGAAACAGAAAAAGACCTGGTGATCGAAGGTGCCGGCGGACTGATGGTTCCTCTTAATGCTAAAGAAGTTATTGCAGACCTCATTTCTAAAGAAGATTTGGTTATTCTTGTTTCTAGACATTATTTGGGAAGTATTAATCATACTTTATTAAGTATCGAAGCCTTGAAAAGCCGGGGAATTGATAAGATCGGGATTATATTTAGTGGTGATGAACATCCAACAACCGAGGCTGCGATCAAAAAACTTGGGAAAGTAAAGGTGGTTGGAAGAATTGAAGAGGAGCCTTATTTTGATGAAATGGTCGTAAAAGAATATGCTGAAAAATTTAGAAAGAGATTATGCGAGATATAAGCTTAGAACATGAAAATCTAACCGAAAGAGATAAAAAGCATTTATGGCATCCCTTAACGCAACATAAAGTCTCTCCGGAAATGTTGCCGATTAAAAAAGCCAAAGGATGTACACTCACCGATGAGAAAGGAAATGAATATATAGACGGTATTTCCTCTTGGTACACCGCGGTTTATGGCCACTGCAATCCATATATTACAGAAAAGGTAGCTGAGCAGATGCAGAACCTGGATCAGGTGGTTTTTAGCGGATTTACTCATGAGCCTGCCATTGCACTTTCAGAAGCTTTGATCGAGATCCTGCCTGAAGGTCAGCAAAAGCTTTTTTTTAACGATAATGGTTCCACAGCTACCGAAATTGGTATCAAAATGGCGCTGCAGTACCATCATAATCTTGGAAATGACCGAAAAGTAATGCTGGCTTTTGAAGAGGGGTTTCATGGGGATACTTTTGGAGCAATGTCCGTTTCCGGGTTGTCGGTTTATAATGGGGCTTTTGAGGATCACTTTATCAGGGTGGAGAGAATTCCTGTGCCGACCGGCGAAAACAACCAGGAGGTCATTTCAATTTTAAATAATATTCTTAAAAATCATAATATCGCCGGGTTTATTTATGAACCTTTAATCCAGGGAGCGGCAGCCATGAAATTCCATGATGGCGAAGGCTTAAATGAAATACTTAAAATCTGTCGTGAAAATGAGGTTGTATTGGTGGCCGATGAAGTGATGACGGGATTTGGTAAGACCGGGAGCTACTTTGCTTCAGATTATATGCAAGAAAAACCAGATGTAGTTTGTATGTCCAAAGCTCTTACCGCAGGTCTTTTGCCTATGGGACTTACTTCCTGCTCCCAAAAGATTTACAACGCCTTCTATTCTAATGATATCGCGAAAGGGTTATTTCATGGCCATACCTATACCGCCAATCCGTTAGCCTGTGCCGCGGCTTTGGCTGCAGTTCAGCTTTTAAGAACAGATGAAATTCAGACCGGAATTAATCGAATTACAGAGTCAAATATGGCTTTTACGGCGAAATTAAAGGATCATCCCAAGGTTAAGAATGTGAGAAGTAAAGGAGTGATTTTTGCGTTTGAACTGGCTGTAGAAACCGAGCGTTACGGAGGTTTGCGAAATAAACTTTTCAAATTCTTTATGGATAATGGCGTATTTCTTCGTCCGCTTGGAAATACGATCTATATAGTACCGCCCTATGTGATTTCAGAAGAAGAGCTTCAAAAGATATACTCAGTTATAGAAGACGTACTCTCAAATTTCTAAATAATTGCGTATCAGTCAATATTTTTAATTTTCGGATTTAATTTTTGTCTAATTTAGATAGGTTAATCTGAAAATTATGATGCATCCCGATACAAAGCTGAAATGGATCAGTGATCAAAAAGGATTTGGAGTTGTGGCAACGGCTTTAATCCCGAAAGGAACAATTACCTGGGTACAGGATGAACTGGATAGTGTTTTTCCTCCTGAAACACCAGACAGGTTAAAACCTATTACCAGGGATCACCTGGAAAAGTACAGTTTTAGAAATAATAAAGGGGAGCATATTCTTTGTTGGGATATCGCTAAATATATGAATCATAGCTTTAGTTCCAACTGCCTTTCTACGGCTCAGAATTTTGAAATTGCGGTTAGGGACATTCAGATAGATGAAGAACTCACCGATGATTATGGGTACTTAAACCTTTCAGAAGCTTTTATGCCCGAAGATGAGGATGCAGAGCGTAAAACCGTATTTCCAGACGATATTCTCACCTATTATAAGCAATGGGATAAAACACTGGAGCCTTTGTTTCCGGTTATCGAGACGCTGGACCAGCCTCTATTTGAGTTGCTTTCAGAAAAAGTGAAAGATGATATTCATGAAATTGCGAATGGTAAAAAGAAAATGCCATCTACAAAAAATCTCTATTTTGAGCCTGAGAAAAGCAGAATTTAGGCTTCTAAATTTAGCCAGTCGGTAATTCAGCCTTATTTTTGCTGAAAAATCAAGCTTTTGAAAAACCCGGTTGCTATAGCCTCTATCGGTACGATTTCTACCTTAGGAAAAACTTCTGAAGAAATCTGGAAAAATTATCTTTCCGAAGATCATTTTTTTCAGAAAAAAGATATTGAAGGAGCCACTTCCTGGATGGGAAAATTACCTGAAAATATTCAGAAAGAAGTCGCGTCGTTAAGAAGCGAAAATTCAAAATACCGGCATCTGGATGAGTCGGTACTTTTTGCTATTCTGGCGGGAAGAGCCGCTTTTAAAAATTTAAATATTTCAGATAAGGACGCCGGTATTAATATAGGTAGCAGCAGAGGGGCTACCGGTCTTTTTGAAAAATATTATTCAGAATATCTCAAAACGGGAAAATCTTCTATCTATAGTTCACCATCTACTACCCTGGGAAATATCTCTTCTTGGGTAGCGCAGGATCTGGAACTGGAAGGTCCTGAATTTTCTCACAGTGTCACCTGTTCTACAGGGATGCATTCAATTTTAAATGCCATCGCCTGGCTTAAAAGCGGAATGGCGAAAAGCTTTCTGGCCGGAGGCAGCGAAGCCCCACTTACTGGTTTTACGCTGGCACAGATGAAGGCGATGAAAATTTATGCTTCTGAAAATATTGATTTTCCATGCCGTTCGCTGGATATGGACAAAACCAGAAATTCTATGATCCTGGGAGAAGGGGCAGGAGTTGTGGCGTTGAGTCTGGAAAATGAAGAAACTCCAATAGCGGTGATAAAAGGAATTGGCTTTGCCAATGAAACTTTAAAGCATGGAGCTTCTTTGAGCAAAGATGGAAAGTGTCTTCAGAAATCTATGGAAATGGCCATGCAAGGCCTGGATAAACAAGATATAGATGCTGTGGTGATGCATGCTCCCGGAACAATTGGGGGAGACCTTTCCGAAGTAAATGCCGTAAAATCTGTTTTTCAGGATAAATTACCTGCAATTACAAGTAATAAGTGGAAAACAGGACATAGCTTTGCAGCCTCGGGAATACTGAGCCTGCAAATGGCAATTTTAATGCTTCAGCATCAGCAATTTTTGCCGGTTCCTTTTTCAGAATTTAAACAAGAACCAGATAAACTTGAAAACATATTGGTAAATTCGGTGGGATTTGGAGGTAATGCAGTATCTCTCCTTATCGGAAAAAAATGATATTGTTCGTTATTCCGTTTATAAATCTTAAGGGAGCTTTCCTGAATAAACCTTAGTTTTCGTTATTTTTGAATACAAATCGAATTACATGGCACTAAAACACGACTGGACCAAAGAAGAAATTCTAGAAATATATAATAAACCGTTTATGGAGCTGCTTTATGATGCAGCTACCATTCACCGTGAACATCACGACCCAAATACGGTTCAGGTTTCAACCCTGCTTTCTATTAAAACAGGAGGATGTCCTGAAGATTGCGGGTATTGCCCACAGGCAGCCCGGTATCATACAGATCTGGAAGGAAATGATCTTATGAGCGTAAACCAGGTGAAAGCTCAGGCATTAAGAGCGAAAGCTTCAGGAAGTTCCCGTGTTTGTATGGGTGCAGCCTGGAGAAACGTAAAGGATGGTGAGGAGTTTGATAATGTGCTGGAGATGGTGAGGAGTATCAATAAACTGGATATGGAGGTTTGTTGTACGCTGGGAATGCTTACTGAAAACCAGGCGCAACGTCTGGCAGAAGCAGGGTTATATGCATATAACCATAACCTGGATTCTTCTGAAGAATATTATAAAGAAGTTATTTCTACCCGTGGTTATCAGGATAGGCTGGATACTATTGGAAATGTTAGAAAAACCAATGTAACTGTTTGTAGCGGCGGAATTATTGGAATGGGGGAAAGTGAAGCCGACCGTGCAGGAATGCTGGTAGCGCTTTCAACTTTGAATCCTCAGCCGGAATCTGTACCGATCAATGCTTTGGTGCCGGTAGAAGGAACTCCAATGGAAGAACAGGAGCCGGTTCCAATCTGGGAAATGATTAGAATGGTCGCAACTACCAGAATTGTAATGCCTGAAACCCAGGTGAGACTTTCAGCAGGAAGAACACAGATGAGTAGAGAAGGGCAGGCGATGTGTTTCTTCGCAGGAGCAAACTCCATTTTTGCCGGAGATAAACTACTAACTACTCCTAATCCTGATGTAAGTGAGGATATGGAAATGTTCAAAATGCTTGGGTTAAATCCTCAAAAAGCCTTTGAGAAAAAATCTCAGCCTGAAAGTGTAGCTGCGGAAAAATCAAAATATCAGTCTCAGGGAGAGAAACCAAGATGGTCACGTCCTGAACATAAAATTGATCGAAACCTGGAAGCTCAACAAAACGCCAAAACTAAAGCATAGTTATAAATAGGATACTTGAAACTTGATCTTGAAAATATTCCCAGAAGAAAGAATCTTTCCAAAGAAGATTTCCTGAGGGAATATTTTATTCCTAAGAAACCGGTAGTTATCGAAGATCTTACTGAGGATTGGGACGCGAAGAAAAAGTGGAATTTCGAGTATTTTAAAGCGAAAGCTGGCGAGGTAATAGTTCCATTATATGATGGGACACCCGCCAAAGGCAGGCAGAGTTCACATGGCGCAGCGATGAAGGTTCCTTTTAATGAATATATAGATATACTAAAAAAAGGGCCTACAGATCTAAGAATGTTCTTTTTTAACCTGCTTCAAAATTGCCCTGAGTTAATCAAAGATTTTAAATATCCCGATTTGGGGGTAAAATTCTTTAAAAAACTTCCGGTATTGTTTGTTGGGGGTGAAGGTTCCAAGGTAGTGATGCATTATGATATGGATCTTGCGAATAACTTTCATTTTAATTTTGTAGGAGAGAAGAAAGTTATTCTTTATCCGCCAGATCAAACGGGTTTATTATATAAAGTGCCTTATTCTATTGTGAGTATGGAGGTAATAGATATGGATAAGCCAGATTTTGACAAATATCCCGCCCTGGCGCAGGCAAAAGGTTTTGAGACCAGGCTAAAACATGGAGATACTTTATATATTCCCAGCCATTGGTGGCATTTTATAAAATACGAAACAGCTTGTTTATCATTAACTTTACGTTCACTTCCAAAATCTCCAAAAAAGATTGCCGAAGTTTTAAATAATCTTTTGTTCATTAGGAATTATGATAATTTAATGCGCAAACTTAGAGGTCAGAATTGGATAGACTATAAAAATAGATTGGCAATAAAAAGAACACATAGAAAGGCAGGTATTGAAGAATGAAGAACGAAAAAATGAAACTGCAGCAAATACCCAGGGTTAAGCGAATTTCTAAAGCAGATTTTATTCGGGATTACGTTCAGCCACAAAAACCGGTAGTTATCGAAAGGCTTATCGATGACTGGCCTGCCTATGAGAAATGGAATCTTGAATATATTAAAGAAGTAGCAGGGGATAAAACCGTTCCTCTTTATGATAACAGGCCAATTTCTTCCAAATATAAATTCAATGAGGCTCATGCGAAAATGAAAATGAGCGAGTATATAGATCTTTTAAAAGCAGGGCCTACAAACTACCGTATTTTTCTTTATCATTTAATGAAGGAAGTGCCCAGCCTTCAGAAAGATTTTAAGTTTCCTGATGTAGGCTTAAGATTTCTAAAACAGTTGCCAATGTTATTCTTTGGTGGAGAGAATTCCAAGGTATTTATGCATTATGATATAGATTACGCCAATATTCTTCATTTTCATTTCCACGGAAAAAAGCAATGTATTTTATTTCCGCCTACACAAAGTAAATATTTATATAAAGTTCCACATGCTTTGATCGCCAGGGAAGATATCAATTTTAATGATCCTGATTTTGATCAATTTCCGGTATTAAAAAAAGCTGAAGGCTATATTACAGAATTAAATCATGGGGAAACTTTGTATATGCCTGAAGGTTACTGGCATCATATGACGTATCTTACTGCAGGCTTTTCTATGAGCCTTAGAGCAACTTCCCGTAATTTGACTAATTTTTCAAAAGCTGTTTATAATCTTATTTTTATGCGACATTTTGATAATTATATGCGCAAGTTAAGAGGTCAGAAGTGGATAGATTACAAAAATGAGCAGGCTGTTAAGCGCACTCATAAAAGAAACGATGTTAGTCTGTAAGATCGTTAATGCAATCAAAAACTAAAGTAGATTCGTAGCCTTTTCGCAAAAGGTGGTCAGCTAGTTTTCCCTTTTTTTTATATGCATTAGGCTCCTTTATTTTTTCTAATTTTTTTTCAGCTAACTCATAAAGTGTTTGCCGGTAATCAGACTCTTTTATTTCTGAAAGCCCTAATTTGATGATGGGAGATGAAATTCCACGTTTTTTCAGTTCCTGAATAATCTTTACTCTTCCCCATTTTTTAATTCTGAATTTCCCGCGAACAAAACTTCTGGCAAAACGTTCTTCATTTAAAAATCCTTCCTGCATCAGGGAAATAATGATTTGCTCTTTAGCCTCCGGAATCATTTTCATATTATCCAGTTTATCCTCTACCTCCTTCTGAGACCTGTCGCGGTATGCACAATAGTGCATTAGCTTTTGCAGCGCTTCTTCTACGGTATAAGACTTTTGATTATGCTGCATTCTTAGATAGAAATTTCTTCAGATTGATAAGCTGAAATATAATCATGAAAAGTAACCAGATAGAAAAGCAAACCACTTCCGCAGCAATTATATAGTAGGTGTCATAAATATTGATAGTGAGCTTTTCTCCATAAAATGCAAAACCAAAGATGAGGGTAATAATACTTACTATAGTGGAATATTTTCTCATATTCCAAATATAAAATATTGATGAGTATTAAGACATGATAATACAAGATTCCCGGTAGATTTTTGGATATAAAAAAGCCTTTCAAACGGTTGAAAGGCTTAAGTAGTTTACAGAATAAAAGGTTTTATTTGGCTTTTTTATTGAGTCGACTTTCGGCTAGTTTGTCCAGTTTATTGTCGGCATCATATTCTTCATCCAGGGTTTTCTGAAGTTTTTTAGCAATATCTTTATGACCTAGTTCTTTTGCATAGCGAACTACTGTACCATAGCCGGAAATTTCATAATGTTCCACTCTTTGCGCATCTGCAATAAGACCGGCATCTCTTACTTCTTCACTGGCATCTTCTTTTAAAAAGTCTTCAGCCTCTTCAATAAGCCCCTTCATTGCTTTACAGGTCTCTCCGGTTGGTTTTATGCCTAGTTCTTTACAGATTTCGCCTAATCTTTCTTTATGTTCTTTTGTTTCTTCCAAATGGCTTTCAAAAGCATCTTTTAGCTTTTTGTCGTGGGCATTTTTCACCATTTTAGGTAGTGCCTTAATCAGCTGGTTTTCTGCACTGTAAAGATCTTTTAATTGATGTTCAAATAACTCCTTTAAATCTTTCATGATTTTATATTTTATGGTTAATTATATAAAACTACTTCTGATTATGCTGTATTGAAGTTAAATGAGTACTAAAGATTTGTTGAGTATTTGCTAATTCAATCTTCTGAACTAATAATATTTTTAAAAGTGCTAATTCTGAAAAGTTCAGGCATAAAAAAACGCCTTCCAATTGCTTGAAAGGCGTTTTCTTTTATTTAATCACTTTCCCGTCTTTATCGTGAAAGTGGTACTCTAAATACGTGTAAGCATCGCGAGGTAAAATTTTCACCCAACGTTTGTGGTCTACAAACCACTTAGATCGGGGAGATGGAAAGCCTTTGGTTAAAAAGGCTGCAATAAATGGATGTGCGCTAAGCGTGATCTTTTTATGTTCTTTTTTGATCAGTTTTTCAAGGTCCACTTTAATTTTGTTCACCAAACTTATTGGTGCTTCAATTTCACCATTACCGTTAGGGTTGTCCTCACGGGTCTTGATGTTCATTTCTGGCCTTACGCGCTGTCTCGTAATTTGAATTAATCCAAACTTACTTGGAGGCAATATTTTGTGTTTTGCCCTGTCGTCACTCATCTCATTTCTGAGGTGGTCATAAAGCTTCTTTCTATTTTCAGCTTTATTCATGTCTATGAAGTCTACTACAATAATACCTCCCATATCACGAAGTCGTAACTGGCGGGCTATTTCTGTAGCGCTAATCATATTTACCTCTAGTGCGGTATCTTCCTGGTTTTTGGATTTATTGGAACGATTTCCGCTATTTACGTCTACAACGTGCATAGCTTCTGTGTGTTCTATTACCAGATAGGCGCCTTTACTCATAGAAACGGTGCGGCCAAAGGAAGTTTTAATTTGTCTTTCGATACCACTTTTTTCGAAAATGGGTTGGTTGGATTGATGCAATTTTACGATTGATTCTTTTTCTGGAGCAATTTCGCTCACATAATCTTTAATTTGGGTATAAAGCGTCTCATCGTCTACTACTATAGAAGTAAAGGAGTCATTAAAAATGTCTCTTAGCAGGGACGATGCCCTGTTCAATTCTCCCAATACTTTAGAAGGATGATGCGGTTTATACAGTTTTTTACACATGGCTGTCCAGCGACCTACTAAATTTTGGAGATCTCTGTCCAGTTCTGCTACTTTTTTGCCTTCGGCTACGGTTCTTACAATAACCCCAAAACCTTTGGGTTTAATGCTTTTTACCAATCTCTTTAGGCGTTCCTTTTCATCTTTGCTTTCAATTTTTTGAGAAACTGAAATTCGGTTTGAAAAAGGTACTAATACAATATAACGGCCGGGTAAGGAAAGCTCTGAGCTTATCCTTGGGCCTTTTGTAGAGATAGGTTCTTTTACAATTTGAACCAGTAGCGACTGATTTGATTTTAAGACATCGGCAATAGAGCCGTTTTTGTCTATATCCTTTTCAAAAGAAAAATTCTTTAAAGAATAATCTTTTAATTTACCTGTGCTTACACGTTTTAAGAACTTCAATAAAGAAGATACCTGAGGTCCCAGATCATGATAGTGTAAAAAACCATCTTTCTCATAGCCAACATTAACAAATGCGGCATTTAAACCCGGTACAGCTTTTCTAATTTTAGCGATATAAATATCACCAACATTAAATTTTGTACTGTCTTCTTCCTTGTTGAGTTCAATAAGTTTTCCATCTTTTAATAAGGCAAAATCTACAGCAGAAGGTTCGGACCGGATAATTAATTCTTTGTCCACACTTCCAGATTTTTTTATCCATATCTGTATTAAAACAAACATAGATGGATTAAACATTATTTTTTCACAGGTTTTGAATCCTGAAGAAACCTCGGCGACATAAATAATTTGTCGAGGGTTTCAATTTCAAAGAACGATTTTAATTAAATAAAAAAAGTAGTAATCACACTACTTTTTCTTGTGGCGATTTGCTCTTCTTCTTTTCTTACGCTTGTGCGTAGCCACCTTATGTCTTTTTCTTTTTTTACCACTTGGCATAGTGTACTGTCATTTAAATTAATAATTATTTCTTTTGAAGCCTGACCAGGGTCGGGGATCAATTATTTTACCTCAACATTAGATTTCACTCCTTCAACAAAAATCTTTGCAGGCTTGAATGCCGGAATGTTGTGTGCCGGAATTTTAATGGTAGTGTTCTTAGAAATGTTTCTACCGGTTTTTTCTGCTCTTGTTTTTACAACAAAGCTTCCAAAGCCACGAAGGTACACATTATCTCCACTTTCAAGAGAAGTTTTTACTTCATCCATAAAAGATTCAATAGTAGCTTGTACGTCTCCTTTTTCCATTCCCAGCTTTTCTGAAATGTTTGCTACGATATCTGCTTTCGTCATTTTCGTGCTATTTAAATTTATAATTGGGGTTTCAATTTTTCAAGGGGGCAAATATAAGAATTAAATCTGCAATATTTCAAACCTAATCCACTAATAATAACGGAATAAACTCCTATTATTGCAGAGATTCCTAATTTAATATGGTTTTATCCAATAGACTGACGCATTGGTACTTGCAAAACAAACGTGATCTGCCATGGAGAAAGACTCACGAACCGTACCACATTTGGCTAAGCGAAATCATGCTTCAGCAAACGCGAATAGAGCAGGGTTTACCTTATTATAATAAGTTTATACAGGCTTATCCAAGTGTTTTTGATCTTGCAAATGCAACCCCAGAAGAAGTACTAAAACTTTGGCAGGGATTAGGGTATTATTCCCGAGCTAGAAACCTTCACGAAACAGCAAAATATGTTGCCTTTGAGCTCAATGGTAAATTTCCCGGTACATATAAGGGGCTTCTAAAATTAAAAGGAGTTGGTGATTATACTGCCAGTGCTATTGCTTCCATTTGTTATAATGAGCCGGTAGCGGTTGTTGATGGAAATGTTTATCGCGTGCTATCACGTATTTTTGGAATAGACACTCCTATTAATAGTGCCGCAGGCATCAAAGAATTTAAGCTGCTGGCGCAAGAATTACTGGATAAAAATGATCCGGCAACTTTTAATCAGGCTATTATGGAGTTTGGAGCCTTGCATTGCAAGCCACAGAAACCAAAATGCGAAATATGTCCTTTTAACGATAGTTGTTTAGCTCTAAAAAATGATAAGATCAAAGAGCTTCCGGTAAAGCTGAAGAAGAATAAGGTTAAGAAAAGGTATTTCAATTACCTGGTTTTTAATCATGAAAATGAAACAACAATTCTTGAGCAACGTGTTGGAAAAGGGATCTGGAATGGGTTATATCAATTTCCACTGGTAGAATCTGAAAGATTAATAGATGAAAAAGAATTGGTAACATTTGAAGCTTTTAAAAACTCAATTACCGGTTCTGGTGTTGAACTGGAACTTTTTAATGAGATTCCTGTGATTCATAAGCTATCACACCAACATTTAATTACCAGGTTTTGGGTGGTAAATTCGGGTACAGCTTCAGAAAATTCTGTCAAACTTAAAAATGTTACAGATTATCCCGTCCCGGTTTTAATTGAAAATTTTTTGAATGAGTATCTGCCTGATGGCTATAAATAGATCCTTGTTTATATCTTTGACGTTTTTTGCCCAATCAGGCAGAAATTTTTAGTATTTTAGAATAAATTTTGACTCAATAAAACCGTTTTTCGGCTAATAAAAAATGTAGGTAATGACAGGAACATTGAATAAAGTAATGCTAATTGGGCATACAGGAGATGACGTGAAAATGCATTATTTTGAAGGTGGCGGTTCTATTGGAAGATTTCCGCTTGCTACAAATGAAAGCTATACCAATCGTACTACCGGTGAACGTGTTACCAATACAGAATGGCATAATGTAGTGGTTAGAAATAAAGCTGCTGAAGTTTGTGAGAAATATCTCAAGAAAGGGGATAAGGTTTATATTGAAGGTCGTATAAAAACACGTAAATGGCAGGATGATGCTGGAAATGAAAAGTATTCTACAGAAGTTCATTGTACAGAATTTACATTTTTAACGCCTAAAAATGAATCTAATGCGGAGCCTTCAGGAAAATCACAGGCTTCTGGAAATACTTCCGCTAAACCTAAAAGTGATAACTTTGCAAACAAGAATGAGTTTTACTCTCAGGACGAAGAGGAAGATGATTTACCATTCTAAATTTAACTAAAATTTTCGCCTTTGGATTCGGAGCCTCCCAGTTTGCTTTTGTTGTGGACCACAATGGGAATTACCCATCTTTTCAGCTTGATATTTTTATTTGTGCTATTGCTATGTTCTGCGCTTATTTCAGGTGCTGAAGTAGCATTCTTTTCACTAACTCCCGCGAATTTTATTACTGAAGACGGGAAAAGGTCAAAAACGCAAAATATTGTTATAAATCTTCTGGAAAAGCCTAAAAAGCTTCTGGCTACTATTCTGGTGGCCAATAATTTTATAAATATCGCGATCGTTCTATTATTCGATAGTTTGGCAGACGATCTTTTTTCTGGCATAAATACAGAGTTTTATGGGGTGGATCTCCGATTCTTCTTTGAAGTTGGTTTAGTAACTTTTCTAATCCTTCTTTTTGGTGAAATTTTGCCTAAAGTTTATGCGAGCCGAAATAAAGTTCAATTTTCAAACTTTATGGCTTACCCCATCAATTTTTTGGATAGTCTTTTTTCTCCGCTCAGTACTCCAATGCGGGCAGTAACCCTTTTCTTTCATGAGAAATTTGGAAAACAGAAATCCTTTATTAGCATAGATCATCTTTCCCAGGCCCTGGAACTTACCAGTGAAGAGGATACCACAAGGGAAGAACAGAAAATACTTCAGGGAATTGTTAGCTTTGGAAATACAGATACCAAGCAGGTAATGAGGCCAAGAATGGACATTTTTGCTCTTAATGAAGAGAGTTCTTACTTTGATATTATTCCCGATATTATTGAAAATGGATATTCGAGAATTCCGGTATATAAAGAGAATGTAGATAATGTAACTGGGATTTTATATATAAAGGACTTGTTACCTTATCTTAATAAGAAGAATTTTGAATGGACCAGTTTACTTAGAGAACCTTATTTTGTTCCAGAAAATAAGAAGCTTGATGATCTATTAAATGATTTTAAGAATAAGAAAAATCACCTTGCCATCGTTGTAGATGAGTATGGTGGTACCAGTGGCCTTATTTCTTTGGAGGATATTATTGAAGAGATTGTAGGGGATATTAGTGATGAGTTTGATGATGAAGATCTTATCTATTCTAAACTGGATGAAAATAATTTTGTCTTTGAAGGCAAAACTCCGTTGAAAGATTTTTATAAGATAGCCAAGATCGAAGATCCAATGGTTTTTGAAGATCAAAAAGGAGAGGCAGATACGCTTGCAGGATTTCTATTAGAGATTTCCGGAGGTTTTCCAAAGAAAAATGATGAGATCACATTTTTAAATTATTCCTTTATAATTGAAGTGATCGATGATAAACGAATCAAACAAATAAAACTGAGTATCGCGCCAGTATGAGAAAATTGATTTTGGCTTTTATAGGAATTTCCTTTCTGTTTTCATCATGTAAGAATGATGTGCAGCCTAAGCCTAAAGCTTTTCTTGCACTAGAGTATCCGGAAGCGAAATATGATCAGGTTGATATAGGTTGTCCTTATATTTTTGATAAAAATATGCTGGCAAAAGTGGCTCCTTCCAGAAATCGTATCCCATGTTGGATTCAACTGGATTATGAAAACATGAAAGGCTCTATTTTTATTACCTATCAACCGGTGAAAAATAATTTAGATTCCCTGTTGACTGATGCTCAAAAATTACCCTTACAACACACCATCAAAGCAGATGTGATTGAAGGTGATGTATATACCAATAAACTCCATAGTACTTATGGAATGTTTTATGAGGTTGACGGGGATGCTGCTTCGCAAGCTCAATTTTATCTTACCGATAGCACGAACCATTTTCTTACGGGTTCTGTGTATTTTCAAAGTCTTCCAAATTTTGACTCTATAGTTCCTGCTGCTGAGTATCTTAAAAAAGATATTCGTCATTTGATGGAAAGTCTTCGCTGGTCTTATTAACATTTGTATGTTAATTATTCCTAGTATTTATTGGGAAATCCTTAATAAAAATGCTTATTATTGTTAATATAACTGTAAAATTAACAATTATGAAGCAATTTTCTTTGAGTTATTTCAAAGTGATTTTCTTTCTGCTTTTTCCTTCTTTACTTCTGTCTCAGGAAGTTCTGGAAGGGAAAACGATCAATGATGCTACCGGTGAGGTGGTGCCTTTTGTAAATGTGATCGAGAAAGGAACTAGTAATGGTACTACCAGTGACTTTGAAGGTAATTTTAGTATTAGCGTACCGTCACTCCCCACGACCCTGGTATTCTCATATTTAGGTTTTGAAACTCAAGAGCTAAATGTTACCGAGAATTCTCCTTTAACAATAAGTTTTACTGAATCTGCCGCAGCGCTGGATGAAGTTGTTGTTACGGGACTCGCAACATCTGTTAAACGTACTAATTCTGCAAATGCGGTAGCTTCAATTTCAGCTGATGAACTTACTGGAACCACCCCTCCACCTACACTAGATGGAGCGCTATATGGTAAATTTCCGGGCGCTATCGTTAACGCCAACTCCGGCGCACCTGGGGGAGGTCTTTCGGTAAAGTTAAGAGGTGCTACATCTATTCAGGGAAATACACAGCCATTATATATAGTAGATGGTGTATATATAGATAACTCATCTATTGCCGCTGGTTTAAATACAGTGTCTGCCGCTGCTGCGGGAGGTAGTGCTTCTAACCAGGATAACCCAACCAATCGTATAGCAGATATAAATCCAGAAGATATTGCCAATATTGAAATATTAAAAGGTGCGTCTGCGGCTGCTATTTATGGATCTCGTGCTGCTGCCGGGGTTGTAATTATTACCACTAAAAGAGGTAAAGCCGGCGAAACCAAATTTAGATTATCCCAGTCGGTAGGTTGGAGCGAAGCAATTAATCTTTTAGGTGTTCGTGATTATACTGAAGAAAGAGTATTAGATAGCTTTGGAGAAGATGATCTTGAAGCCTTCATCGCGGCTAGAGATGCTGGGAGACTTGTAGATTATGAGAATGAAATTTATGGTGAAAAAGGAATCATTGCGATTACAAATTTCAGTATGAGTGGAGGTAGCGAAAACACTAAATTCTTTGCAGGAGTTACTCATAATAATGAAGAAGGTATTGTGAAAGGAACCGGATACGAGAAAACATCTTTAAGACTGAATCTGGATCATAGTCCGGAGGATTTTTTAAAATTCACTTTAAGCTCAAATTATATATACTCCGCATCAAACCGTGGTTTCTTCAACAATGATAACTCGGGAACAACTATTGGTATTGCTTTAACACGATCCAGACCTTGGGATCAACTTTTTCCAAACGAAGACGGAATATATCCGGATCACCCGAATAACTCATCAAACCCATTACAAACTCGTGATTTGGTAACGAATAGAGAAATTGTAAACAGACTTATAATGGGTGGAACTGCAAATCTGGATATTTACAGAGCTGATAGTTCTAATCTTGAATTAATTCTACGAGGTGGACTTGATTTTTATGGACAAAAATCGAGAGCAATATTTCCGAAAGCATTGCAATTTCAAAAAATTTCGAATGGTGGTTTAAATGGTGTTTCCGTTCAGGGAGATACTCAAAATAAAAATTATAACCTTTCAGCATTTTTAGTGCACAACTATTTTACGGATAGTGATGTAAATTTCAGAACACAATTTGGTGTAACCAGAGAATATTTTGATCAAAACATAGAGCTTATTACCGCTACCGGACTCGTAGCTTCTGAAACCAATGTGGATCAGGCTGCCAATACCGGTGTGAACCAAACTAGATTACTACAGGAAGATTCAGGTTTCTTTGCTCAGGAAGAGGTTAATTTTCAAGATAAGTTTATAGCTACTTTAGGTATTCGTGGAGATAAATCTTCTAATAATGGTAATGCAAACGACTTATTTTATTATCCAAAAGCATCCTTGGCAGTTAATCTAAATGAATTCGGTTTCTGGAATGAATCTTCAGCCTGGAATCAATTGAAATTAAGGGCTGCTTATGGGGAAGCTGGAAACTTTCCTCCTTTTGGAGCGTTATTTACTTCATATAACGCATTTTCAACAGATGGTATTCTCGGGATCAGTCTTATTGGTATTAGAGGAGACGGTGATCTAAAGTCTGAGCGCCAGAAGGAACTGGAATTTGGTACTGATGTGAGTTTCTTTGAAAATAGATTGAGCCTTTCTGCTACTTATTATATTAAAACTATTGAAGATCTTATTCTGCAAGCGAATCTTGAACCATCTACAGGTTTTACTACTCAATTTGTAAATGCGGGAAGCTTGAGGAATAAAGGTGTGGAGATAGGTTTAAATGCAACTCCTATTTTCACAGATGATATGCACTGGAATGTTGGGGTAAATTTCTTTAAGAACACTTCTGAAATTACAGAATTAGATGTTCCTCCTTTTAATATTGGTGCCTTTGGGGCGAGTCTTGGAACTTTTAGAATTGAAGAAGGTAAAAGTGCAACCCAGATAGTTGGGGGATATCCTGAAGGTTTAAGAGTGATTGGGAATGCTGAACCCGACTTTCAAATGGGATTCAATAGTGATTTCAATTATAAAGATTTTCAATTCACCATGCTATGGCAGTGGAAAAATGGAGGAGACAATGTGAACCTCACCACACTTCTTACAGATCTTAATAGAACAAGTCATGATTTTGATGATTTTGGAGCAGATCCATCAGGAGAATTGACCAATGGTGAATATAGACCTGGAGCGCCACCGGAAGTGCATGTGGAAGATGCAAGTTATGTAAGGTTACGCGAAGTTGGTCTGTATTATACTTTAGATGATGATATAATTTCAGGGATTCTTAATGGAAGTATAGACAGCGTGAAATTTGGACTTTCTGGAACTAACCTATTGAACTTCTTTGATTATAACAGTTACGATCCCGAAGTTTCTAATTTTGGAGGAGCCTCAATCTTTACAGGAGTTGATGTTTTACCTTTTCCTTCTTCAAAAAGGTTTTTATTCAATGTAGCAGTTAACTTTTAAGCAAAATAATGATGAAAAAATATATATATAAAATATTGTTTCTTACTTCGCTTCTTTTGGTAACAAATTCCTGCGAGGTAGAAGAATATTCCGATTTAAATAATGCGGAAGTAGATGCATTTCAAGATAACCTTACAAGAGGGGACTTACAGGATCTTGTAGGTGGTATTCTTTATAGTTCCAGAGTTCGTTTAGGAACCTATTTTGACGATACCGGAGTGATAGGTCGCGAATATTACAGATTTTCAGGCTCAGAACCTCGTTTTACAGGCGATTTACTGGGTAGAGAAGGGCTTATGCTGGATAATAATACCTTTTATATCACTGCTCCATGGGGCGCTCGCTATAGAACGGTTAAAAATGCCAATTTAATTCTGGGCTTTTTAGAAGGTCAGGATCTTTCAGCTCAATTTTCTGAAGCTGAATTATCCGGAGCCAGAGGATTTCTAAAAACATTTATTGCCTATGAATTACTGTTAAATCTTAATCTTACCTACGAAAATGGGATTCGATTAGATGTAGATGATGAAAATAATTTAGGTCCGTTTGTTTCCAGAACTGAAGCTCTATCGGGTATTAGATCATTATTGGAAGAAGGTGCCGGCGATTTAGCAAGTGGCGGGGATTCATTTCCTTTTATTCTATCCTCAGGCTTTAGTGAATTCGATTCACCAGATTCATTTTTAGAAGCTAATAAAGCAATTTCGGCAAGGGTTGCAGCATATCAGGAAGATTATCCTGCTGTACTATCTTTCTTAGAGGATTCTTTCTTATCTCTGGATGCTACAGAACTGAATAATGGTATTTTTTATAACTTTTCCCTGGATCAAACTGATATTTCAAATCCATTGTTTTTTGCTGTGGAAGGTTTAACAGCGGGGAATGCAAGAGTTATGCAACCATCATTTTTAACAGATGCTGAAAGTGGGGACGAAAGATTAGATAAAGTTGCCGAGTTGGATGCGCCAATTACGCAGGACAATTTATCTGGAACTTATGCCGTATTCAGATATAAATCCAATACAGATGATATTCCAATTATCCGTAATGAAGAGCTTATACTTCTTTATGCGGAAGCCAATATTTTTCAAAACCCAGATGAAGCTGTAAGTGCTTTAAATATTATAAGAAACGCGGCTGGTCTTGATGATTATGACGGAGCTACTTCTGAAACAGCTCTAATTGATGAAATGTTGATGCAGCGAAGGTATTCGCTGTATGCAGAAGGGCATAGATGGATAGATATGAGAAGGTATGATAGATTAGATGAATTGCCAACAGACAGGCCGGAAGATGATGTCTTTGTGCAATTTCCAATTCCACTTACCGAGAATCAGTAATTAAAAGCTCATAATGCTAGAATTAAATCCACTTCAATTTATTTGAAGTGGATTTTTTATTTTCAAACCAAACCTAAAATATATCTTCGCAGTCTGAAATTAAAAATAGCAGGCTTTGAAAAACCTAAAATGGATCTATTTAATCATACTTTCTATAGTTTGGGGAAGTTCTTTTATTCTAATTAAAAAGGCGCTTATTGGTTTAACGGCTATGCAGGTTGGTTCTTTCAGGATCATATTTGCAGCTATATTTTTGATATTGGTAGGCTTTAAGAGTATTAGCAGGTTAACAGGAAAACAATGGAAATGGATCATAATATCAGGTTTTCTTGGGTCTTTTTTTCCGGTTTATTTATTTGCCTATGCTGAAACTGAAATAGACAGCGCTATTGCATCTATTCTGAATGCAACCACCCCATTATTAACCCTCATTTTTGGAGTCTTATTCTTTCGGGCTGTTTTTACTCAGAATAAAATTCTAGGGGTTATAATAGGATTATTGGGTACAGCCGGACTTATTTTAAGTGGAGCCAGTATCAATCCAGATCAGAATTATCTCTATTCTCTACTGGTTGTTATTGCTGCAGGATGTTATGCTATGAATGTAAATATCTTAAAGACCCGAATGAGTGATATTTCGCCTTTGGGGATTGCCGCCGGAAACTTCACTGTACTACTAATTCCTGCACTCGCTTTACTATATTTTACGGGTTTCTTTAGTCTTCCGGAATATACTCAGGAGATTGAATTATCTATACTGTTTGTAGCGATTCTTGGTGTTATTGGAACTGGGGTGGCCATGATCATTTTTAATAAGCTTGTTCAAATAACAGATCCGGTTTTTACAACTTCCGTAACCTATACTATTCCTGTAGTAGCCTTGGGGTGGGGAGTTTTGGATGGTGAGATTTTTAGTTTTTGGCAGCTTGTTTCAGCCTTTGTGATCTTAGTAGGAGTTTTTATAGTGAATAAGTCTAGAAATCTTATTTCCAGGCATAGTAAACAGGCAACATAAAAAAAGCCCCAATCAAGGGGCTTTTCTATTATCTAACAATTTTGGAAATTACTCCGCATCTACTTTAAAATCTTCTTCGGAAACTCCTTCGTTTACTAAGATTTCAGAAACTTTGAATTCAAAAGACTGTGGTCCCATGCTTTGAGCGATCATAAATGGAAACTTAACGCCTTCCACTTCCTGATAATCACTAAACATTGTAGGGATAGTCATAGATTGACCACCTTGATTTACAGTTTTCACAGATTTAACTTTCAATCCGCTTTCTACAGAGTAGAAATTCTTGTTGTTTTCATCCATCATAACTACATAAGCGTCTTTTCCATCAACCTGTTCTATACCATTTACCTTGGCATCGCCAACAGTTAATTCAGGAAACGGAGTAGCTTCAGTCTTAGCAGCTTCAATTTGTTCTTCGCTATAAGGCATTTTTTGACCCTGAGCCATCACATACCCTGTCTCTCCGTTGAAAACATTCTTGTTCATCACATTTCCATTCATGGAGATAGCTTGAGAAGACATTCCATTCGTGGTTTGCTTAGCTTCAAGATTTAGTTGCATTCCCTGGATTTCAGCACCGGCCATCATGACTACGCTCTCCACTTTATTCACTGCATCTTTACCACCTATAGCATCAATATATTTAGAGAATACTTTCTCAGCTGTTACAGAAGCATCTACTTTCTTAGCTTCCGGCTTTTCTGTCTTTTCACCAAATCTATTGTAGTAATTGATTGGAATAGTTTTACCGTTATAAGTCATTTTTTCAAGGTTCTCCAATACATCAGAACCTTTACCTGCAATTACAATTCTAGAGTTATCTGCCATGAAATATTTCTTAGCAACTCTTTGAACATCTTCTTTGGTTACTTCATCAATCTTTTCAAGATATTCTTCATAGAAGTTATCGTCAAGATCTTCAGTTTCAATTTCCATCGCAAAATTAGAAATGGTTGTTGGTTGTTCTAAAGCAAGTACAAAATCTCCGGTAAGTTTTGCTTTTGCATTTGCAAGTTCACTATCAGTTACCTTCTCATTTCTAATTTTATATACCTCGTCAAGAAATGCCACCACAGAACTATCTGTTACTTCATTTCTAACGCTTGCACTGGCTACGAAAGTAGAAGCGTATTTGTCATTTCCTGCACTGGAATATGCTCCGTAGGTGTAACCTTTGTCTTCACGAAGATTTAGGAAAAGTCTGGCTTCACCACCACCACCTAAGATCTTGTTTGCAACAAGAACAGGGAAATAATCGCCATCTTTTTTCTTAAGATCTATCGTGTTTACTAATGCGATCTCACTTTGTACAGCATTAGGCATGTTAACAAAGTTAATCTCTGTTTTTTCTACATTAGATACCGCTGGCATATTTGCTTTTGGAACTTCAGCTCCTTTCCAGCTAGAAAAACTCTTTTTTACGAGGTCTTTCACTTCATCTTCATCTACATCTCCAACAATTATTAAATAAGCGCTTTTTGGAGAGAACCATTTGCTGTAATAAGATTTTACATCTGCAAGTTGAATTGCATTTACAGTTTCTTCAGTAGAAAATTCACCATAAGGGTGGTCTTTACCATATGCAAGTGCAGAGCGAACCCTTCTTGCGTTATAGGAAACATCTTTTTCACTTTGTTTTAATCCATCAATGGTTCTGGCTTTAGACTTATCAAATTCTTCCTGAGTGAATTCAGGATTAACCATGCCATCTGCCATTAACTTTAGAACTTCAGGGAAATACTTTGATAAGGTATTGGCGGTAGCCCCTCCAGAATAGAAGTTAAGTCTTGCCCCAAGAAAATCAACTTTTTCGTTGAATTCGTCTTTAGACATATTCTTAGTTCCGGTTCCTAAAAGGTCTCCGGTAAGTCCGGAAACCCCGGCTTTAGAACCTTCGAGGTGTGGAGGATTGTCAAATCTTAGTGATATACCTACTCTGGGTAATTTATGATTTTCAACAATCATTACCTGTAATCCGTTGTCAAGATCAAAAGTTTCAGGTTCATCAATATTTACTTTCGGAGCAGGTCCCGGTTCGGGCATCGTGCTACGGTCTATTTGAGCTGAAACCCCAACAGATATCGTAAGAAACGCTGCTAGAGTTAATATATTTTTTCTCATTATTTTCAATTTTTTTGATTTATTATTCTGCCTGATCGCTTGCAGGTAGGTATTCTAATACTACTCTCTGGCTAGGCTTAAGGTACTCGCCTGCAACTCTTTTGATATCTTCACGAGTGATAGCGCGATAAATCTCGATCTCATCATTAATAAGATCTGTGTTTCCGTAAAGAAGATAGTTTCGAGCTAAAGAGTTGGCGATTCCTGCAACACTTGAATTCGAGTTTACGAAACTGTTCTCTGCTTTATTCTGAAGTTTCTGAAAGTCATTTTCAGAAATCATCTCATTTCTAAGTTTGGCGATCTCTTTTTCAATTTCAGTATTCAAAGTCTCCAGGGAAGTTTCTCCTAGTGGGATTGTGAAAATAAGATACATTCCATAATCTTCCTGCTCAAGGTTAAAAGCTCCAACCTGTAAGGCTTGTTTTTGCTCATCTACAAGTTTCTTATATAATTTAGAGCTGTTACCATCACTAAGGTAATCTGAAATCATATTAAGTACATAAGAATCCTTTTTGGTAAAAGAAGGAGTTCTATATCCTATTACTGAAGCAGGTATTTGGATATTTGTATCATATGCTTTTGCATTGATTTGCTCTGTGATCGGTTCTTCTTTTGGATAATCTCTGGTGATCTCCTCACCTTTTTCGATAGGTCCAAAATAATCCTTGATCATTTTCTTTGTTTCATCGATTTTAATATCCCCTGCAACAACTAAAACTGCGTTGTTAGGAACATAATATTTGTCAAAATATGCCTTAAACTCATCAAGAGTTGCAGCATCAAGATCTTCCATGTAGCCAACATTCGGATCTTTATATGGATGTTTTACAAACATATTATCCTGCATAGACTGAAGAAGGTTTCCGTAAGGAGAGTTGTCGTAACGAAGTCTTCTTTCTTCTTTTACAACTTCATTCTGCGTGTCAACACCTTTTTGACCGATGATCGGGTGCATCATTCTTTCAGATTCCATCCAAAGGCCAAGCTCTAAATTATTAGATGGGAAAACCTCATAATAATAGGTTCTATCCTGGCTTGTGTTCGCATTGTTGCTTCCACCATTAGAAGCTACGATCTCAAACCATTTTCCATTTGGAATGTTTTCTGTCCCTTCAAAAAGAAGATGTTCAAAGAAATGCGCCATTCCGGTTCTACCATCTTCACGGTCTTTTCCACCAACGTGGTACATCACAGAGGTTGTAACAACAGGGGCAGAATTATCCTTATGCAGGATCACGTGCAGCCCATTGTCTAAATCATACTCAGAGAATTCAACTTCCTGAGCGAATCCTACTAATCCTATAAAGAAAAAGCAGAATAACAGTCTTAGTTTGTTAATCATTTTAAAATAAGTTTTTTCAATTTTAAATATTTGTAACAGTTACGGGTGAAAAGTTACAGAAATTTGAAGAAAATAAATCAATTATGCGTAATGTGTTAAAATTAACATGCTGTTAAGGTAAAAACCGCTACAATTTTTAGAAATTTAGACTTAAAATCTCAAAATGCTATGGGTAAATTCAGTATTCCTATTAAATATGGGGTTGCGATTGCAGCCGGTTTAATTGCTTATTTTTTAATTTTGTCTCTCTTTGGGGGTCATGTAAATCCTATTTACAGTTTGTTTAATGGGGTGATCATGGCATATGGTATGTTTGAAGCCATTAAACATTACAGACTACATAAAGGGAATAAATTCAAATATCAAAAAGGTTTTATGGCGAGTCTCTTAACGGGATTTAATGCAACCATTATTTTTACTATTTTCTTCGGACTTTATGCGGCAGAATTCAATCCAGGTTTTTTAGATGACCTTATTAGTGTTTGGATTACCGATTATAATACGAATATAGGTATAGTGCTTTTTGTTGTCGCTGTTATGGGGTTTGCCACAAGCTTAGTTCTTACGCTTGCATATATGCAGTTATTTAAACAGTCATGGAACACTAAAGAAGCTAAAAAGCATACTATTTCAGGTAATTCTGAAAAATAGAAAAACCTTTGTGAATTAATTAATTAGAATTATATTTGCACCCGCTTGCGTGAAAACGTAAGTTATATTTTATGCATTTTAATAATTAATTATACGCTATGTACGCAATTGTAGAGATAGCAGGGCAGCAATTTAAAGTTGCAAAAGACCAAAAGGTTTATGTTAACCGTTTAGCAGGAGAAGAAGGAGATAGTATCTCTTTTGATAAAGTACTTCTTACTGCAGATGGTGATAGTATAACCGTTGGCGCCCCGGCTATAGATGGAGCTCTTGTTGGAGCCAAAATCAATCGTCACTTAAAAGGTGATAAGGTTATTGTATTCAAAAAGAAAAGACGTAAAGGATACCGTGTTAAGAACGGCCACCGTCAAGCTCTAACAGAGATTCTTATTGAAGGGATAGACCTTAAAGGAGGAAAAAAAGCTACTTCAACTAAAAAGGCTGAGCCTAAAAAAGAAGAAGCAAAGAAAGAAACTAAGAAGAGTGATGATGCCAGTTCTGATAAAAAATCAGAAGACCTTAGCCAGAATACAGTTGTAGAACTTAGAGAAATGGCTAAAGAAAAAGGTGTTGAAGGTTATTCTTCTATGAAGAAAGCAGAATTGATTGCTGCATTAAGCTAAGTTAAACTACTAAAAACGAAATAAAATGGCACATAAAAAAGGAGTTGGTAGTTCCAAGAACGGTAGAGAATCAGAATCAAAACGCTTAGGTGTGAAGATTTTTGGTGGACAAGCTGCTATTGCTGGAAATATCATTGTAAGACAAAGAGGTACTGCACATCGTCCAGGTGACAATGTTTACGCAGGAAAAGATCATACGCTACACGCTAGAGTAGATGGTCTTGTAAAGTTTACAAAAAAGAAAGATGATAAATCTTATGTTTCTATTGAGCCTTTTGAAGCTTAATTAGAAATAAACTTTTATATAAGAACCCTTTCATTATTTTATTGAAAGGGTTTTTTTTGCTGTAGAATCATTTTTGTTTAATTTTATACCATAAAAGATAAACAAAAATGAGCGTAGTAGATGATTTTCAATTTGATGAAAGACAGGTAGATCGAATTATTGCAATGGCCTGGGAAGATAGAACCACTTTTGAAGCAATAGAATATCAATTTGGATTAACCGAGAAGCAGGTGATTAAATTTATGAAAGAGCAGATGCATCCTCATAATTGGAGAAAGTGGAGAGCACGTGTTCAGGGTAGAAAGACAAAACATGAAAAGTTGAGGGGAGATGAAGTGAAAAGATTTAAAAGTAATTCTCAAAGATTAATCACAGGGAATAGAATTTCCAAGAAGAAATATTAAATAAAAATCCCCGCCCTACACGGGGATTTTTAAAAAAACCAAACAAAAAAAAAGGGAATTAATTTAAATTGAAAGTACTTATTAAATTAATCTCGTTTCCCTTATAGGAGTACTGAGAAAGTATATTGTCCCCAACCATAAGTAATCTCTCATCCAGGGGGATTACATCATAGGTGTTAATGTTATTGAATTGATCGATATACTCAAGGTTAGGGGTGTTTTCTATTCCGAATATTTTTAAACCGGCACTTCCATCACATACAAAGAGCCAATTATCCTTTACACCCAGTCCATAGGGACTCACCATGCCGTAGGTACCAACCACTTCAGGCTGAGCTTTATCTGAAATATCAACAATTTCGAGCTGATTCAAATCCTGGCCGCAGGCATTACCACCACGTATGGTGACATAGGCATAATTGTCTTTAACTACAACAGGATCACATCCAAGAACGTGCTGTAAAAACGAAAGTTTTTCGGGTTTTTCGGGATTTTCAATGCTATAAATGTACATTCCGGTACTGCTTCCCAGATATAAATGATCTTGATAATTAAAGATAGTTTCTATTTGCCATCCTATATACTCATTACTAATCCTGATAGGGTTGGAAGGAGTTGATATATCAAAAGCCGAAAGTGAAGATTCGTCGGCAACATATAAATAATTATCGTTTAAGCTAAATCTCGCCATACTTCCACCGGTTCCGGTAGTTCCTCCACCGCTATCTCCATTAGCGAATTCGGGCATAGGGGAATCGTCCCTTGCATACTCAATCTTTCTCTTTTCAATTAAATAACCAATAATTACTTCCTGACTTGGATCAAAACTTGCAAAATCAACGTAGCTAACACCTTCCGGAGCCGTTGCGTAATAGTTAGGGAATACATCCTGAACCCTGCCCACTTCAGAAATTTTATCAATATTGCTTATATCAAAAACAACCAGATCCATTCCGTTATCGGCATAAAGTTTTTCATTCTTTATGGCGATATCCATATTTCTAGGAATTTTGAGAAATTTGATATTTTGGGGATTAAAAGGATCGGTGTTATCTATAATATGAACACCTTCGTTTTTATCATTAATGAAAATATAATCTTTCCAGGCATATATTTTTCCTGATTCCTGTATCGTTCTGGGTTCCTGAACTTTCACCGAAGCTCTAAAGTCTGCGATAGATTGTGTAACCGGTACTGCAACATTTGAAAGATTAGCTTCTTTATCATCTTCGCAAGATTGGAAGCTGAAAAACATCAATAAGAGTGGAAGGAATAGAAGCTTTTTCATTTTAAAACCCGGTTAGTTACTTTGTAGATGCAATTAAAAAGAAAAGGTTGCGTGTATATTTATAATTTTTTTTCTGTCACTTTGTCAGAACTGTCTTTAGTCCTATCTTTGCCAATCTAAAAACCGACAGGTTATTAAAGAATTATGGAGAAGATAATAGACGAGAAGAAGCAGGGAAACTCTTTGGTATTGGAGCCTAAGGCGAAGAACACCCGTAAACTTTTTATTGAAAGTTATGGCTGTGCAATGAATTTTAGCGATAGCGAGATAGTGGCCTCTATTCTTTCAAAAGAAGGTTTTAATACAACACAAAACCTGGAAGAAGCAGATCTTGTTTTGGTAAATACCTGTTCTATAAGGGAGAAGGCTGAACAAACTGTACGCAAGCGTTTAGAAAAATATAATGCTGTAAAGAGAATCAATCCTGGAATGAAGGTAGGTGTTCTTGGTTGTATGGCTGAGCGTTTGAAAGATAAATTTTTGGAAGAAGAAAAGATCGTGGACCTTGTTGTAGGTCCAGACGCCTATAAAGATCTTCCTAATCTTATAAATGAGGTAGAAGAAGGCCGGGATGCTATTAATGTGATTTTAAGTAAGGAAGAGACTTACGGAGATATTTCACCGGTAAGATTACAGAGCAACGGAGTTTCGGCATTCGTGTCTATTACCCGTGGATGTGATAATATGTGTACTTTTTGTGTAGTTCCTTTTACAAGAGGGCGTGAAAGAAGCCGGGATCCCCAAAGTATTGTGGAGGAGGTAAATGATCTTGCAGCTAAAGGATACAAAGAGATTACGCTTTTGGGTCAGAATGTAGATAGTTATCTATGGTATGGCGGCGGACTCAAAAAGGATTTCAAAAATGCTACAGAAATTCAGAAAGCTACGGCGACTAATTTTGCCGCGCTTTTAAAACTTGTTGCTGAAGCTCAGCCGAAAATGAGAATTCGCTTTTCTACTTCTAATCCGCAGGATATGACGCTGGATGTAATTGAAGCAATGGCAGCATATAGAAATATTTGTAATTACATTCATTTACCGGTACAGAGTGGAAGCGATCGTATTTTGAAGAAAATGAATCGTCTCCATACGAGGGAAGAATATTTTACCTTGATAGATAATATCAAGAAGATGATCCCTAATTGCGGAATATCTCATGACCTTATCACAGGTTTCCCTACAGAAACTGAAGAAGACCATCAGGATACGCTGTCTCTAATGGAATATGTGAAATATGATTTCGGGTATATGTTTACCTATTCTGAAAGACCAGGAACAACAGCCGAGCGTAAACTTGAAGATGATATTCCTGAAGAGACTAAGAAAAGAAGACTTCAGGAGATTGTAGATCTTCAGCAAAAGCATAGTAAACAAAATACAAATTCAGTAATAGGGACTACGGTTGAAGTATTAATTGAGAAAGAATCTAAAAAATCTAATAAGCATTGGAGTGGTCGAAATGAGCGAAATACGGTGACCGTATTTTCAAAAGAAAACTACCAAATTGGAGATTTTGTGAAAGTCAAAATTCATGATTGTACCAGTGCGACTTTAATAGGGGAGCCAATAGGATTAAGCGATAACAATTAAATAACTCCTGAATATCAGGATATAGAATATATGGAATCAGTTCAGGCAATTAAACAACGTTTTGGAATTATTGGTGATGATCCAAAACTTAACCGTGCGGTTGAAAAAGCGATACAGGTGGCTCCTACAGATATTTCGGTATTGGTAACCGGAGAAAGTGGGGTGGGAAAGGAAAGTATTCCTAAAATTATTCACGCGCTATCACATAGAAAACATGGTAAATATATAGCAGTAAACTGTGGGGCAATTCCGGAAGGCACAATAGATAGTGAGCTTTTTGGTCATGAAAAAGGAGCTTTTACCGGTGCGACTCAAACCAGGAACGGGTATTTTGAAGTTGCAGATGGAGGTACCATCTTTTTAGATGAAGTAGGGGAATTACCGTTGCCTACCCAGGTTAGATTGCTTCGGGTTCTCGAAAATGGCGAATTTATAAAAGTAGGGTCCTCGAAGGTTCAAAAAACGAATGTACGTATTGTGGCGGCTACTAACATTAATATGTTCGAGTCTATTCAAAAGCAGAAATTTCGGGAAGATCTTTATTATCGTTTGAGTACGGTGGAGATCAATCTTCCTCCGCTTCGTGATAGAAAGGATGATATTCATCTGTTATTTAGAAAATTCGCTTCAGATTTTGGCCTTAAATACAAAATGCCAACTATAAAACTGGAAGATGAGGCTGTTGCCCTATTGCTGAAATATCGCTGGGGCGGAAATATCCGTCAGCTTAGAAATATTGCTGAACAGATCTCGGTTTTAGAACAAAGTAGAATTATAACGGCTTCAGATTTGCGACATTATCTTCCGGATGTGGGGAGTAATCTTCCTGCAGTGATTTCAGATAAAAAGAAAGAAGGGGATTTCAGTAATGAGAGGGAAATCCTGTATAAGGTGCTTTTTGATATGAAAGGTGATCTTAATGATCTTAAGAAGTTAACATTGAAACTGATGCAGGATGGCGATAGTAAACAGGTTCAGGATGAAAATGAAGGGCTTATAGAGAAAATTTATGGAAATAGCGGGGATGATATTGATGAAGCCGATATAGATGAAGATGAATTAAACGTACTCCAGATTCCCGAACAAAATTCATCTGCTTCAAAACAGGAAGAAAAAGATAAGTATTATTTTGCTGAAGAAATCGAAGAGGAAGAAACCCTTTCTTTACAGGATAAGGAATTGGAGCTAATTAAGAAATCATTAGAACGACATAGCGGTAAGAGAAAAGCTGCTGCAGATGAACTGGGGATAAGCGAAAGAACGCTCTACAGAAAGATTAAACAATATAATTTGTAGAAATAAGCCGTCGGCCTAATGCTATAAGCTTTTGTTCTGAAATTTAGTATTTTGGTTCTCAAATAGCTTAGGGCTTAGAGTTTAAGGCTTACAGCTAAAAACATATGAAGAAACTATTTTTTATTTTTTGCTCCATCTTACTCTTAAGCCTGCAGGCTTGCGGTATTTACTCCTTTACCGGGGCAGATACAGGTAAAGCTGAAACTTTCCAGGTAAACTTTTTTCAGAATAATGCTGATCTCGTAGAACCGGGAATAGACAGGGCTTTTACAAATTCATTGCAGGATCTTATATTAAACCAAACAAGTTTAAGTCTTACCAATACTAATGGAGACCTGATTTTTGAGGGGGAGATCACGCAGTTTTATATTTCACCAATGTCTGCAACGGCGCAGAATACAGCAGCACAGAACAGGTTAACCATTTCTGTAAATGTTAGATACTACAATACTTTGGAACCGGAGAAAGACTTTGAAAATCGTTTTTCATTCTATTATGATTATCCGGCTCAGACGCAATTAGTAGGTGCAGCCCTGGAGACGGCGCTTGATGAGATTTATAACAGGTTGACCCAGGATATTTTTAATGCGGCATTGACCGACTGGTAATGGAGGTAAATAAACTTACATATCTTTTAGAGAATCCGGGAGAGATCACCTCAGAAGATACTCGCGAGATCGAAGGTGTGCTATCTAAAGCGCCCTATTTCCAGGCAGCAAGAGCCATTAGACTCAAAGGGCTAAAAGAACATCAGGAGTTTAGTTATAATGATGCATTAAAGAAAACGGCGGCGTACACTACAGACAGAAGTATTTTGTTTGATTTTATAACCTCTCCGGAATTTAATCAGAACCAGATTGCGAAACAAATTCGTGAGCAGGATGAGAAATTGAAGCAGATCACGGTTTACGAAGCCGAAGAAGTTCACGGTAAGCGCAGTCTGGATATCAATGAGGCTATTAAGATGAAGCAGTCTGAATCTGAAAGAGTGATGGATCCTGCTTTGTTTGAAAGACCTGCAACAACAGACGTAAACGAAAATGAGCGGGTTGAACCAAATGAACCTTCTGAAGAAAAATTAGGAATCGGAAAACCTTTAGAATTTGATGGAAAAGAATCTCACTCTTTTTCAGAATGGTTAAAACTTACTAAAGCAAAACCTGTAGAAAGAGAAGAAGAGAAAATAGATCAGGAAACCGATGAGGGACGTTCGAGAAAGTTTGAACTTATAGAGGAGTTTATTTCTAAAAACCCGAAAATTAAACCTGGTAAAAAAGCTAATAAAGCAAACCTTGCAGAAAATAGTATTACCGCTCCAGAGTCATTGATGACAGAGACTTTAGCCAAGGTTTATTTAGAACAAAAAAACTATAAAAAGGCCATCCAGGCATATAAAATATTAATTTTGAAAAATCCCGAAAAAAGTGGTTTCTTTGCAGACCAAATTCGGGCAATAGAGAAATTACAAGACACTAATAACGATTAAGAATGAGTACATTCACTATATTTTTAGCTTTAATAATTATCGTAGCATTTTTGCTGGTAGTTGTGATTATGGTACAAAATCCTAAAGGAGGAGGGCTTTCTTCATCTTTTGGTGGCGGAGGTCAACAAATTGGAGGAGTAAAAAAGACAGGAGATTTTCTTGATAAAAGTACGTGGACGTTAGCAACATTATTATTGGTGCTAATATTACTTTCTAACGTAACTATTATGGATGCTCCGGCTGAAACTGGAACCAGAGTTTTTGAAAGTGATGAGCCTGTAAATACAGAAGCTCCTGCAACTCAAACTCCGGCACAACAACCAATGAAAACTGACAGTACTCAGTAAATTTCACAAAACATTATACTTTGAAAATGCCAGCTTATGACAAGCTGGCATTTTTTTTTGGCTTATGGCAGAAATAAACTACTGGCATAATTTTAGAAATATCCCTAGCAACATTGAAAAAATTAATTAACCTATAATAAAATTTCGAAAAAAATGGGACTAAACGTTAAGCCACTTTCAGATAGGGTTGTTATTGAACCTGCTGCTGCAGAAAACAAAACTGCCTCTGGTATTATTATTCCTGAAACTGCTAAAGAGAAACCTCAAAGAGGTAAAGTAGTAGCTGTTGGTAAGGGAACCAAAGATCACGAAATGACCGTTAAAGAAGGTGATATGGTGCTTTATGGAAAATATGCCGGTACTGAGCTAAAGCTGGAAGGTACAGACTACCTTATAATGAGGGAAGATGATATACTTGCAATCGTATAAGTTTTTCTAAAAATATAGTTGCCTTGCAACCGCAGGGTATCAATTCAATAAAAATTAATTAACCACATTTTCAGAATTTAGAAAACTCTGAAAATTAAAATTTATAAAAATGGCAAAAGATATAAAATTTGACATCCAGGCCCGTAACGGGATTAAACGTGGAGTAGATGCATTGGCCAATGCTGTAAAAGTAACCTTAGGACCTAAAGGGCGTAATGTTATTATCAGTAAGTCTTTTGGTGCACCAACCGTAACTAAAGATGGTGTAACTGTAGCAAAAGAGATCGAACTTGAAGATCCTCTAGAAAATATGGGAGCTCAAATGGTAAAAGAAGTTGCTTCTAAAACCAACGATCTTGCTGGTGATGGTACTACTACTGCAACTGTGCTTGCTCAGGCAATCGTACAGGAAGGTTTGAAGAACGTTGCTGCAGGTGCAAACCCGATGGATCTTAAAAGAGGAATCGATAAAGCTGTAGAAGCACTTACTGCAGATCTTGCAAAACAAACTAAAGAAGTTGGTGATTCTTCAGAAAAAATTAAGCAGGTAGCTTCTATTTCTGCCAACAACGATGATATGATCGGTGATTTGATCGCTCAGGCATTCGGAAAAGTTGGAAAAGAAGGAGTTATTACTGTTGAAGAAGCAAAAGGTACTGAAACGCATGTAGATGTTGTGGAAGGGATGCAGTTTGATAGAGGTTATCTTTCTCCATATTTCGTTACGAATTCAGAGAAAATGACAGCAGATCTTGAAGATCCTTATATCCTTCTTTTTGATAAGAAGATTTCTTCAATGAAAGATCTACTTCCGGTACTGGAGCCAGTAGCTCAATCTGGAAAACCATTATTGATCATTGCTGAAGATGTTGACGGAGAAGCACTTGCTACGCTGGTTGTAAATAAACTTCGTGGATCACTTAAAATTGCAGCTGTAAAAGCTCCAGGTTTTGGTGACCGTAGAAAAGCAATGTTAGAAGATATCGCTATTCTCACAGGAGGAACTGTAATTTCTGAAGAAAGAGGTTTCTCTCTTGAGAACGCAACGATAGATATGTTGGGTACTGCTGAAAAAGTAGCTATTGATAAAGATAATACTACTGTAGTAAATGGAGCTGGAGATGATAAGGCGATCAAAGAACGTGTGAACCAGATCAAAGCTCAGATAGAGTCTACTACTTCAGATTATGATAGAGAGAAGCTACAGGAGCGTCTTGCTAAATTAGCAGGTGGTGTTGCCGTACTTTATGTAGGTGCAGCTTCAGAAGTTGAAATGAAAGAGAAGAAAGACCGTGTAGATGATGCACTTCATGCAACCAGAGCGGCTGTAGAAGAAGGTATTGTTGCCGGTGGTGGTGTTGCTTTAATTAGAGCTCAGGTTGTACTTAGCAAGATCAAAACTGAAAATCCTGATGAAGCTACCGGAGTTAAAATTGTCTCTAAAGCAATTGAATCTCCATTAAGAACCATTGTTGAAAATGCTGGAGGAGAAGGTTCTGTAGTGATCAATAAAGTTCTTGAAGGTAAAAAAGACTTTGGTTATGATGCGAAGACTGAAACATATGTAGATATGCTGAAGGCTGGTATTATAGATCCTAAGAAAGTAACCAGAGTAGCACTTGAAAATGCTGCATCTGTTGCCGGAATGATCCTTACTACCGAGTGTGCACTGACCGATATTCCAGAAGATAATGCTGGTGGAGGCGGAATGCCACAAGGTATGGGTGGCGGAATGCCAGGAATGATGTAGTAAATACATCCATACTCAATATAAAAAACCCGACTTCTCAGTCGGGTTTTTGTTTTATGTGAGCTTTTATAGATTACTCGGGAGATTCCATAAAATCAAAACCTCCTTTACGCAGGTTGATCCCGAATTCCAGATACGCTTTTAAACAGGCCAGAAAATTTGCCCATCCTTCTGTATTTCTCCCATACCAAACGATTCCTTCTTCTGTAGCCTGCATTTTTCCTTCGGTAATTTTTACTAATGTGGAGTTATTAGGTTTTTCTTCTAAGGTAATTTTGACTTGCAGTAACTCATCTTTAGCTCCTTCCCATTCAAAAATGATCAATTTTGGAGCAGTGGTTTTAATCACCCTCACGGGGACTTCCATATCTTCAAATTCCGGAAATTTCCAGGTTACAGAGATCCCTTCTTCCATTTTACCGGTGCTTTCGGAAATAAAATAATGAGACATTTTTTCCGGATCTACGATTGCTTCAAAAACCTCCTGTGCCGTTTTTCTAATCTGTAAAGCTGCTTTAATTTCCAGTTCTTTCATAAATACGTGCTTTAAAACTTCAATATCGTAAATTTTAGTGAAGCTTATCTTTCTGCTATCTGAATAAATTAACCGGAGTTATTTATCTTGGATGCATAATCTGAGATATAATGAATCACATTTCTAAACGTATTGCCCTTTTTCTGGGGCCACTAGTCTTTATTTTATTACAGATTATTGGTAAGCCTGCGTCAATGCCAGAAGCTGCCTTTGATGTACTTTGCGTCACCATTTTAATGGCAGTTTGGTGGGTAACTGAAGCAATTCCAATCTCGGTAACGGCTTTGATTCCGATAATTCTTTTTCCGCTAACCGGGGCATTAGATATTGAAACTACCACCGCCGCTTTCGGACATAAATATGTGTTCTTATATCTTGGAGGTTTCATGCTGGCTGTGGCTATTGAAAAATGGAATCTGCATAGACGGATAGCACTCTCTATTATCAACATTATCGGGACCAATATAAAATTGATCATCCTTGGGTTTATGGTGGCTACAGCATTTCTATCTATGTGGATCTCAAATACGGCAACTTCGGTAATGATGTTGCCAATAGGAACGGCAATTATAAGTCAGCTTAAGGACAATCCCAATACCAGGCACAATGAAAATAAAGTCTTTGGTAAAGCACTGATGCTAGCTATAGCTTACAGTGCTTCTATTGGTGGGATCGCAACGCTTATTGGAACTCCTCCAAATCTGGTTCTTGCCGGGATCGTAGAAGAGCTCTATGGCATAGAAATCAGCTTTACGAAATGGATCATTCTGGGCTTTCCCATCTCTGTTCTCCTGCTATTTATTTGCTGGAAATATCTAACTACAAAGGCATTTAAGTTTACACATCATGAATTTCCGGGAGGTAAAAAAGAAATTGAAAGACTGCTTAATGAACTTGGGAAAATAAGCACGCAGGAGAAACGAGTGCTGGTTGTTTTCGGCCTGACTGCCTTTTGCTGGATAAGCAGGAGTTTTTTAATTCAGCCATTTTTACCTTTTATAGATGATACGATCATTGCCATGTCGGCTGCCGTTTGTCTTTTTTTGATTCCGTCAGGCAAATCAGGACGGAAGCTTATAAATTGGGAGCAAGCCGTAAAGATTCCCTGGGGTATCATTTTACTATTTGGTGGTGGTATGGCGCTAGCAAAAGGATTTGGTGATTCAGGCTTAGCGGTTTGGATAGGAGGTCAGCTAACCAATCTTGAAAACCTACCGTTATTCTTGCTGGTGTTAGTGCTCATCGCTGCTGTGAACTTTTTAACCGAGGTAACTTCCAATCTGGCCACTACCGCCATGTTGCTGCCAATTCTCGCTTCTATGGCCGTGGCACTGAATTTACATCCTTACTTTTTAATGGTAGGCGCTACCCTGGCCGCTTCCTGTGCTTTTATGCTTCCGGTAGCGACTCCGCCTAATGCCGTGGTTTTCGGCTCAGGTTATCTGCATATCCCGGATATGATAAAAACAGGTATTTTTATGAATATACTTTCTATAATTATACTCAGTCTCGTGGTATATTTTGCGCTACCATTACTTTGGGATTTTGATCCTGAAGTTATTCCGAAGAAATTTAAAATACCAGTGACTTAATCTTGTTCCTCTTCGAATTCTTCGTTTTTAGCGAATTTTTTAGATCTTAAAAAATACTTGGGGCTTACACCATATTTCTCCTTAAAGATCTTTGAGAAATAACTCCGATTATTTAAACCGATAGAAGTAACAATCTCTGAAATATTCTTTTCTGAAAGTTTCAGCATTTCTTTAGCAGCTTCCAGTTTTATATGCTGCATATATTTATTCACCGTAAAATTATACACATATTTAAAACCTTCCTGAAGCTTATTTACATTGGTGCCGGCTTCTTTTGCCAGCATTTCTACGGTAAGATTGGTGCTTAGGTCTCCCTGAATTCTTTTGGCTACATAATCTACTTTTTCAATATCAGATTTTCTCAATATCTGGGGTAGATTCTCTCCATTTTCATCATCTTCATATTGAGCGATCTGGATAACAAGCATTTCAAAGGCCTTACCTTCCAGAAAAAGATTTCTCAAAAATCCGGTATAATCTTTTGTATTGATTTCTTCCATAAGATCTGCAGCCTTAATACTGTAATTTCCCTGATAGAAGAATTGCTTTTTTGAAACCGCATCCTTAAAAAGTTCCTTTAGAGTAGGATCAAGATCTTTAAAATCATAGTTAGATCTATGGGTGAAAACAGACCGGATAATCTCCAGGCTGGAAACATGGGTAGGAACATCCTTCTTGAAATATAAAATATGCCCATCGTAGCCATTACTGCTCACCACAATATTTTGATAGGTGTCTATTTTATGAATTCTTTCTGTTTTCTGAAAACAATGCCCTGCGCTACCTTCAGAGCAAAAGATAAATTTTAAAGGATGAACTGTATTTAGAGAAAAATGGATTTCAACGTCTTCGAAAAATTTACAGTTATAAGAAACATATCCCATTCCGGAATCAAAGCTTACTCCCTTAATAGAGCCTTCGCCAATTTCAGAAGGTATATCAACAGTTAGTTCACCACTGTCGTTTTTTAGTTCGGTATTAAGAGTTTCGGCAATATCCTCAAGGATTTCATTAACCGGTAGGGTTTTTACATCAATTCTCATTTGTAAATTTCGTGCAATTAACGCTTTTTAACAAATATTTTTTATTCAATAATTATGCAAAAGTAAAATTTGTCTGAAAATATAGGGGTTTTCATAAACATTATTGTCTATTAAGTTAATTCTAATGCGAATAACGTTATTTGCAGATTCGTATTTTTCCTGTTAGATTTTTGGAGGATATTGTATAATTAGAATTATTTGTTAAAACTTTTTATAGACTTCATTAAGGCTGTATTTTCAATAAAAATCCTAATATGAGTACAGATAAAGATAGATCTTCGCCTGTTCCTACAGATCATAAAAAATCTGAAGACGGTGTAAATCAGTCAACCGAAACCAGAACTCAAAATTCCCGTTCAAAATTATGGGTTGTTATACTAGTGGTAATCATTTTTTTGCTTATCATTCTTGCGATTACCGGCGTAGTGAATTTGTAAAACTGAACGTCGTAATATTTCGTAAATAGTATAAACCAATAATGATAGTATGTCTAAAAATTATTATGACGCTGCCGACTTAAGAAAATTTGGTGAAATAACCGAATGGAGTGAAGAACTGGGAACAAAATTCTTTGACTATTATGGAAAAGTTTTTGAAGAAGGAGCTCTTTCTGCAAGGGAAAAATCGTTGATAGCCCTTGCTGTATCACATGTGGTGAAATGTCCTTATTGTATAGATGCTTATACAAAAGATGGTTTGCAGCGTGGGATCACCAAAGAAGAAATGATGGAAGCGGTTCATGCCGGTGCTGCAATTGAAAGTGGCGCGACATTGGTGCATGGAGTGCAAATGATGAATAAATACAAGAAACTGAGTATGTAAGTTTCCCATAACTTATCATACTAACCCTGTAAATTGAATTACCTTTATGCTTACTAAATCGCTTAAAGCGAGAAAGGACGACCTTTCAAGCCCTAAAAATCAATTAAAGTTTTTAAATAATGGAATCTTTAAAGAGGGGGAACTTCCTCGATTTAAAGATAAAATTGCAGAAACTGGAAATTTCCCCTTAAAACCTAAAAAGCTGGAAATTCTTCAATTAAATCTTGGTTACATGTGTAACCAGGTATGTTCTCATTGTCACGTTGATGCCGGTCCAGATAGAAAGGAGATCATGACTAAAGAGACCATGGAACAGTGCCTGGAAGTTATTAAAACTACCGGAGCACATACTTTAGATCTTACAGGGGGTGCACCGGAGATGAATCCTAATTTTAGATGGTTTGTAGAGGAAGCTTCGAAAGCCGGGATCAAAGATTTTATTGTACGATCTAATCTTACCATTATTCTTGCAAATAAAAAGTATCACGATCTTCCGCAGTTTTTTAAGAAGCATAATGTCCATGTAGCTTCATCGCTTCCTTTTTATAAAAGGGAAAAAACCGATAAGCAGCGTGGTAGTGGAGTGTTTGATAAGTCTATCAAAGCTTTACAGATGTTGAATGAAGTTGGTTATGCCCAGGAAGGTACCGGTCTTAAACTAGATCTGGTCTATAATCCCTCCGGAGCATTTTTACCTACCGACCAGGAAGCTATGGAACATGATTTCAAAGTTGCCTTAAAAGAGGATTTTAATATAGATTTTAATAGTCTTTTCGCTATTACCAATTTGCCAATAAGTCGTTTTCTTGAATATTTAATAGCATCAGAGAATTACGAAGATTATATGTATGCACTGGTAGAAGCGTATAATCCAACAGCGGTAGAAAATGTAATGTGTACCAATACTATTTCTATTAGCTGGGATGGCTGGTTGTATGATTGTGATTTTAATCAAATGCTTGAGCTTAAGGTAGACAGTAAAGTGCAACATATCAGCGAGTATAACGAAGACCTTTTAAACGATAGAGAAATTATAATTTCTCAGCATTGCTATGGCTGTACTGCCGGAGCAGGAAGTAGCTGTCAGGGAACAGTAACAGAATAAATAGCAGAATGAGGAATAATTCTGCTGTTCTAATTTTTGCAAATACTGTTGAAAAAGAGATTTTGAAGAAGGGAATTCCTTCTTCTGAATTTTTTGACGAGCTCAATGAACAGGTACTTCGGACTGTAAAAAAATCTGGATTAACTTATTTCCTGATTACTGAAAATGAGCAAATCGGGAATTCTTTTGGCGAACGTTTTAGTAATGCTATTCAGCAGGTATTTGATAAGGGCTATGAAAATGTTATAAGTATTGGAAATGATACTCCGCAACTTACAGCTGCTCATTTAAGACAGACCAATGAACTGCTTCGGGATAAAAAGATCGTACTTGGTCCTTCCCTGGATGGTGGATTTTATCTCATGGGTATTCATAAATCTCTCTTTAGAAGAGCGCAATTCTTGAAATTACCATGGCAAACCGCCAGTTTAGTAAAATGTGTTGAAAGATTAATTCATAAATCCGGAGCTGCCAGTTATCGGTTGGAAGTGCTTCAGGATATTGATGATGCCAAAGACTTAAATTCTTTACTTCATATTTTTAGCGGAATTTCGTCAGAGATACGCCGCATCATTGTTCAGCTTCTAAGAAAAAGCTTCTCATTCTTTCAAAAGAAGCAAAAAATAGAAAGAAGCACTTACCAGTATAGCTTTTACAACAAAGGTTCTCCCGTAATACTTCATAATTAGTTGAACTCAGGCTGAACTCTTCAGCAAACACTCATTTTAACTTAACTAACCAATGAAGTTTATTTTCATAAGCATTGCTATGTGCTTATCACTATCTGTATTTTCACAACAGAAAATCACGGGTAGGGTAACCGATAGTTCGGGAATTGCACTTCCTTATGTGAACGTGATTCTGGAAAATTCCTCAAAAGGAACTACTACCAACGATGCCGGGCGATATAGTATTAGTCTGGAAAAACTGAAAGGAAATCTTGAATTCTCCTCTCTGGGATATAAAACACAACTTGTACCGATAAAGGGAAGGAATACTATTGATGTGGTCTTTTACGAGTCTGAATCTGTCCTTAATGAAGTGGTGGTTACCGCTTTGGGACAGGCCCGAGAAACCCGGGGTCTTGGGTATGCTGTACAAAGCATTCAGGAGAAAGAAATTTCAGAAGTTAAGGCTCCGAATTTCCTTGATAATCTGGGCGGAAAACTTGCCGGGGTCACCGTTAACCAGGGTGCAACTGGAGTAGGCTCATCTACAAAAGTGACGATTCGGGGAGAAGCTTCTTTTTCTAACAACAATCCATTGTTAATAGTAGACGGTACTCCTATTAATAACAATACTGTATTCCCGGCAACTTCTGAAGCTGCTGCAGGATTTCAGGAGGTAGATTTTGGAAATGGAGCTATGGAAGTGAATCCAGATGATATCGCTTCGGTTTCGGTCTTAAAAGGTCCTAGTGCAGCAGCACTCTATGGTACGCGTGCTTCTAACGGGGTTATTATTATTGAAACTAAAGATGGTTCTAAACAAAAAGGCTTGGGAATTAGTATAAATTCCAGTGTTTTTATAGATACCGCTTTTCAATTACCTGAATTTCAGAACGAATTTGGACAGGGAAATTCAGGTCAGTTTGAATTTGTAGATGGTCTTGGAGGTGGAATCAACGATCTAATTACTTATAGCTGGGGTCCGAGACTGGATGTGGTAAATATGATTTCGCAATTCGATAGCCCGGTAGTTTTAGATAATGGAACGTTAGTTAGAGGAGGAGATACTTCGGTCTATGGAGAAGAAGCTATCACTCCTACTGCTTTCAATTCCCATCCCGATAATTTGAAGGATTTTTATAGAACAGGAGTGACAACGATTAACAATGCCGCAGTTTCTTCCGGTTTTAATAATGGTAATTATCGTCTGTCGTTTACCGATCTTCGAAGCGAATCTATTCTTCCGGGAGTTAATTTAGACCGGCAAACCGTAGCAGCCAGTTTAAATTTTAAGCCATTAAGAGGTCTGAAAATAAGGTCTCATATTAATTACGTGAATTCCGGTAGCGATAATCGGCCTGCAAATGGATATGGTTCAGAAAACCTGAATTATTCTCTGGTTGCGTGGGGTCCCCGTTCTTTAAAGATCGAAAATTTAAAAGATTACTGGCAGCCCGGGCTAGAAGGTGTAAAGCAGTTCTCTTATAATTACACCTATTTTGATAATCCATATTTTACGCTTTATGAAAATACCAACTCCTTTGGAAGGGATCGTGTTTTTGGAAACATTTCTGCTACCCAAAAGATCAATTCCAATTGGAGCGTGAGTTTACGTTCGGGAATGGATTATTCTAATGAAAAACGGAAATTTAAACGAGCTTTCAGTTCTAACAGGTTTAAGAATGGCGCTTACGGCGAGCAGGATGTACTTTATAGGGAAATAAACACCGATTTTTTAATAAACTATACCAAAGATTTTGGCGATATTTCTGCTGATATTTCTTTCGGCGGAAATAGATTAGACCAGAAGGTTTCGAATACACAAAGTCAAACAACAACACTTGCACAGCCTGGGGTTTTCAAACTTACTAATGCAGCTTCACCAATTGAAGTGTATCAGTTTGAATCTGAAAAACGGATTAACAGCCTCTACGGAATTGCGAAGTTGAAGTATAAGAACTTTCTCTTTCTGGATGTAACCGGAAGAAATGACTGGTCGAGTGCACTGGCAACACCATTTTCAGTAGATAATACCTCTTTCTTTTATCCTTCGGTTTCTTCCAGTTTTATTTTATCTGAAGTGATAGAATTGCCTGAAGTGATATCTTTTGTGCAGCTACGCGCAAGTTGGGCGCAGGTTGGAAACGATACAAACCCTTATCAAACTACGGGCGCTTTTGTGTCGCAAACTCCTTATAGATCGCAACCTACCTACAGTGATCAGAACATTATTTCCAATCCTAACTTAAATCCTGAGCAAACAACTTCGTATGAGGTAGGAGGTGATATTCGCTTTTTCAATGATAGACTGCGCTTTGATGTGACTTATTATAATGCATTGACTGAAGACCAAATCCTTTCCCTACCTATAGGGATTTCTTCAGGCTATACCCAGAAAGTAGTGAATGCAGGAAAAGTACGATCTCAGGGGGTGGAAATTATTGCCGGAATGGTTCCTATTAGAACTTCTAATTTTCAATGGGACGCCACATTTAATTTCAGCAAGAATGTTTCAAGAGTGGAAGAGTTGCCGCAGGAAGCCGGTAGATTAACGCTGGCATATAATAGAATTTATGATAATCCAGATCAAACCGTTTGGCTACAGGTGGAAGAAGGTGGTGAAATAGGAGATCTTTACGGAACCGGCTATAGAAAGAATGAAAATGGAGATTTTATTTTAACGGAAGAAGGCCGTTATATAGCCGATAATAATTTGCAGAAATTAGGGAACTATAATCCCGATTTTATGCTGGGCATCAATAATAACTTCAATTATAAAAACTGGAATCTTTCGTTTCTTTTTGATTGGAGACAGGGCGGAATCCTGGTTTCCAGAACCAGAGCCTTAGCAACGGTTGGCGGACAACTAGCTGAAACCACTCCACGACCTGAAGAAGGAATAGTACCCCAAGGTGTGGTAAATATGGGGACTGAAGAGAATCCTGAATATGTGCAAAATACGACTGCAGTTTCAGCAGAGTCGTATTATCGCCAGTTTTATGATCGAAATCATGAAGAAAATAATACTTACGACGCTTCTTATTTGAAGTTGAGACAATTTTCCCTTGGATATACATTTGATCTTAAGAACGATTTTCTTGGATTTATGAAGCAGGGCGGTACCGTGAATCTTTCGTTGATTGGCAGGAATCTATTTGCACTTAGCGAAATTCCACATTTTGATCCTGAACAACTTGCTGTACAGGGACAGGGTTTTATCAGCGGAGTGGAAGATATGTCTTATGCGACTACGAGAAGTATAGGATTTAAAGCAGGGATTAATTTTTAGTCCATAATGGGCATTTATAAATGAAAAGGATTCGTCAAGCTGAACATGTTCCAGCTTCTCAATTTTAGGTTCTGAAGCAAGTTCAGAATGATGTAATTATAAAAATCAGAGGATGAAAAAATATAAAAATATAGCAGTGATCGTTTTGGCAATTTTCGCCATGCTTTCCTGCACTAATAATTTCAAGGAGAAGAACACCAATCCTAATGCCCCGGTAGAAGTTCAACCTGGTTTATTATTGAGGCAGGTAATTTACGATTATGGCGAGCAAATGTCTTATGAGGGTTTTGTTGCCGGTAATTTGCTGGGGCAGTATTTAACTGCTCTGGATTTTAACCTTTTTGATCGTCATGCTTTGAAGTCACCACAGTTGGGAGGAAATCCCTGGCCAATTCTCTATACCAATCTTCGCAATAATCAAATCATCCTGAATAAGTCAAGGGAAAATGAAGCTTTTCGTGTTTATGAAGGTCCGGCATTGATACTAAAAGCCTATATGGCCGCAACTTTGACCGATCTTTTTGGCGATGTTCCTTATACTGAAGCTTTTCAGGGAAAAGAAGTGACAACAACCCCGGTATATGATGCGCAGGAGGATATTTATTTAGCTGAAGATGGAATTTTGGAAAATCTGGAGAATGGAATTGCAGCAATAGAGGCATATGATGGTAATTTTTCTTTAGAAGGGGATATACTTTTTGATGGAAATCTTGATAACTGGGTTCGTTTTGCCAATTCATTGAAGATTAAATATTTGATGAGAATTTCTTCCCGGGAAAATGTTTCAGCTGAGTTACAAGAGCTTTATTCTGAAGGGAATTATATCAAAGAAAACGCTCAAAATGCGGTGTTTGACTTTACTTCAGGAGAGCCAAATAGTTTTAGAATGCAACAACTAAGAGTTGGTGATTTTAATAATTTCGTCATGTCTGAAACAATTGAAGAGATACTTGTAGAATTAGATGATTCAAGAATAGAAGTTTTATTTAGGCCAACGGCAAATGATGATGCCATTTATAACGGACTTATAAACGGAATTGATGCTTCTCAAACTTCTATTTCCCCTGCAAATTATTCGTATGCAGGAATGATTTTCAGAGAAAATACAGGTGTTTTAGACGCCAATTTTCTTACTGCCTGGGAAACCAATTTCTGGCTGGCAGAAGCTGCTGAAAAAGGAATGATTTCCGCAAATCCTGAAATGCTTTACAACACTGCAGTAGAACAAAGTTTTGATTACTGGAATACACCCTTTTCTGAAGAATATTTAAACGGGACGGCTGCATATGGGACAACAGGAAATAATATAGAGCAAATTATTACTCAAAAATGGATTGGGAATATGATTAATGGATATGAAGGCTGGATTGAGTGGCGAAGAACCGGCTATCCAGATCTAAAACCCATTTCTGCCAGCCTGAATAATGATTTAATTCCTGTTAGAATGCCATATCCTACAGAAGAAGAAGCGTTAAATGCTGAAAATTTCGACGAAGCGGCTGCGGCTACTGATGGGAATAGTATCAATTTCCCGGTATGGTGGGATGAGTAAATGAATTTCTTGTCATCCTGAGCGCAGTCGAAGGATGCTTTCGAACCTGAATATTAAAAGTGAATTAATTGATTGATTTTTCTGAAATAGCACCGGTTTACTGGCAATGGTGGTTGCTTATAGTCTCCAGTCTGGCATTTTTGATATTGTCGCCCTGGGCAAAGACTAAAGCGCAGTTTTTCAAAGCTACCTTCCGTAATAGAGCTCCAAGTGCAGGGATGCTCACCGGGAGCCTTATAATTTCCTGGATCTTTGCCAAGAGCATTACCAATGCTGCAAATCTTGGGCTTGATTTTGGGATCGTTGGAGGAGTTGCTTACGCGGGGTATTACCTTTCTTTTGCGATCGCTGGGATCATAATTTACTTAATGCGGGTAAAAGGTGGTTTTAAAAGCATCCACCAGTTTCTTATTGAAAAGTTTGGCAGGGGAGCAATTGTTATTTTCTCGATTCTTATCAGTATTCGGCTTTTTAATGAGGTTTGGTCCAATACCATGGTAATCGGAAGTTATTTTGGTGAAATTGGATCATCATCCTTTTACTGGTCTATTCTAGTGTTTACAGTGTTAACCCTGGCCTATGCACTAAAGGGAGGCCTTAGTAGTTCCATTTTTACCGATGTGATCCAGATGGGCTTATTCGCTGTATTGCTATGTGTGATCTTGTGGAATATTTTTAGCATTGGAGAAATGGAGGTGAAAGAAGTTGTAAGCTCTGGTGACTGGACCATGGCTACAGGATTGAATCTGCTTTTTGCGGCGGTATTGCAATCTTTTAGTTATCCGTTTCATGATCCTGTATTAACCGATAGAGGCTTTATTAGTAAACCTAAAACTACGCTTCGAAGCTTTATATTTGCTAGTATTTTCGGCGGAATCTGCATTGTTTTATTCAGTATTATTGGTGTCTATGCTCAGAAAAACGGAATGGAAGGTCAGGCGGCCGTTGAGGTTGGGAAGTCTTTTGGAGTGGTGATATTATTGGTGATCAATTTTATCATGATCACCTCTGCGGCATCTACCCTGGATTCTACTTTTTCATCATCTTCAAAATTATTAACCCTGGACCTGAAATTTGGAAAAACTATCAAATCAGGTAGAATCGCGATGATCATTGTGGCGATACTGGGAACAATTCCCGTTTTCCTAAATGCTGAAATACTTTCAGCAACTACCATTTCAGGAACAATGGTTATTGGCTTAACTCCTATTTTTATATTCTGGAATATGAAAGTGCCGAAGATCAGTTTCTATCTTAGTGTGATTTGCGGACTCGTTTTTGGATTCCTACTGGTCTTTAATTTTTTCCCTCAATTCCTGATTTTTACGGAAGGTCCCTATGCCGATCTTCTGTGGATTAATATTTGGGGAATACTTAGTTGTATAATCTTATATTTGATCCCGAAATGGCTGAAAAAGTAATCGATCTAAATAATATTGAAGGGAGAATCCTTGTATTCGGGGGTGTTTATAGCAACCTACAGGCATTACAGGAACTCATTCATAAGGCTGAATCTTTAGGGATTCCTCCTGAAAACTGTATATGCACAGGAGATATTGTTGGTTATTGTGCACAACCGGAAGAAACGGTGCAGGCTTTCAGGAAATGGGGCGCTCACAGCATCGCCGGGAATGTCGAAATTCAGCTTGCGGAAGATAAGGAGGATTGTGGATGCGATTTTCGTGAAGGCTCTCGTTGTGATGACTTTTCAAAGCAATGGTATCCTTATGCTAAAATTCATCTTTCTCAGGCTTCCATTGAATGGATGAAAGATTTACCGCTTCATATCCGATTTAATTATGTCGGAAAGAAGGTGCAGGTAGTTCATGGCTCGGCTTTTCAGGTTTCAGAATTTATTTTTAAGTCTACAGATTGGTCGCTTAAACAACGGAATTTTACTGAAACTGACACCGATGTGATCATAGCAGGTCATTGTGGATTACCATTTTCGCATTCAAAAGAAGAAAAATTATGGCTGAATCCCGGGGTTATTGGAATGCCTGCAAATGATGGTTCTCCTAAAACCTGGTATGCGGTCCTGGATTCAGAAAAGAAAATTACTTTTGATCATCATTCCTTAAAATATGATCATCAACTGGCAAGTTCACTCATGATGAAGAACCAGTTGCCGCAAGAATATGCACGAACCCTTATTACCGGAATTTGGGATAACACCGAAATATTACCCGGCCTGGAAAGCGGTTTACAGGGGTTTGGCTTAAATGTTTAGAAAACAATAACATCTCTTGTCGCTTTAAATTCGTAAATAGAAGAAAGAATTACTTTGAAGAACCTACTAATTATACTTTTTATAATATCCGGCTGCTTAATCGCATCAGCGCAAGATAAACCTTTAGACAAATTGTTATCCAGGTATAATAGTGGAAAGGTTTCATATATCTCTGTGGAAGAGTTGAAGATGAAATACTTGAATGATGCTGTGGTTATTTTGGATGCACGGGAAAAGATAGAGTATGATGTGAGCCATTTGCCCGAGGCAATATTTGTTGGGTATTCCAATTTTTCTGAGGATGAAGTCTCAAAGAGGTTTAAAGACAAATCTGCTTCTATCGTGGTCTACTGTTCTATAGGGATTCGTTCAGAAAATATTGCTGAAAAACTTCAAAAAGCTGGTTATACAAATGTTTCAAATTTGTACGGTGGAATCTTTGAATGGAAAAATACAGGTTTTAAGGTTTTTTCCAACGGGAAAGAAACGAATAAAGTACATGCCTTCTCCAAAAACTGGGCGAAGTATCTAGAAAAAGGCGAAAAAATATATTAAGTGACTGAAATAAATAAAGAAAAATTACTTCTCATATTTACAAAAAATCCGGTTGCCGGAAAAGTAAAGACCAGGCTGGCGAAAGATCTTGGAAATGAGAAAGCACTCGAAATCTATAAGTTTTTATTAGATCATTCTGCAAAATTTACTTCTTCTGTAAATGCTGCTAAACAGGTTCATTATTCCGATTCGGTTAATAACAATGATATCTGGAATAATGAGATGTATTCAAAAAAGAAACAATTTGGGGAAGATCTTGGTGAGCGCATGCTGAATGCGTTCAAAAATGGATTTGAAGAGAATTATAAAAAGATAATTGTCATTGGAAGCGATATGTATGATATCGATTCTAATGATATTGAAAATGCTTTCGAGGAATTGGAAAATCACGAGTATGTAATTGGACCTGCTGAAGATGGCGGGTACTATCTATTCGGGATGAAATCCTTAAATTCGGACGTATTTAAAGATAAAGAATGGGGAACTTCCAGTGTTTTAAAAGATACTTTGAAAGATCTTAGTAATGAAGACGTCAAATTACTGGAATCCCGAAACGATGTAGATCTATTGGATGATATTAAAGATCATCCTGCATTTCAAAAATATATAACTATATGACCGATAGAATAAACGAATCTGTAGATTATTTAAAATCCAAAGGCTTTGGTGAGCCGGAAGTCGGAATCATCTTAGGTACAGGCCTGGGGAAACTTCTGGATGATGTAGAAATAGAAGTAGAAGCCAGTTATAACCATATACCTTATTTTCCAACCGCCACGGTAGAATTTCATAAAGGGAAGCTGATCTTCGGAACGCTACAAGGGAAAAAAGTAGTGGTGATGCAGGGCAGGTTTCATTTATATGAAGGTTACAGCCTGTTTGATGTTACCTTTCCGGTAAGGGTAATGAAGCGTTTGGGGATGAAAAGATTATTGGTTTCCAACGCATCAGGAGCAATTAATCTTGATTTTAAAGAGGGAGAATTAATGCTGATTGATGATCACATTAATTTACAAGGTGGATCTCCTTTGGCTTTCCATGGTGTTGAAAAACTGGGAGAACGTTTTGTGGATATGAGCGAACCTTATGATGCTACCATGAACCAAATTTTTGAAGAAGCTGCCAAAAACCAGAATATCACTTTACATAAAGGAGTATATGCTTCGGTTGTTGGTCCGCAACTGGAAACCAGGGCAGAATATCGATTTTTGAAAATTATCGGTGCAGATGCAGTAGGAATGAGTACGGTACCGGAAATTATTGTGGCGAATCATTTGGGAATCCCGGTTTCAGCAATTTCTGTGATCACAGATCAGGGTGATCCTGAGAATCTTGAAAAAGTGAATATTCAGAAGATACTCGCCAATGCGGCGAAAGCAGAACCTGATATGGTGAAATTATTTAAAGAATTACTTCAGAAGATATAACATGAGTTATTTAGAAACGACCAAAGATGTATATAGAGACGCAGCATTAACTCCAGATGTTGGATTGTGTTGTACTACCAATCCTGTTTGGGAATTACCGGGTTTAAAGATACCTAAGATCATGCAGGAGATGAATTATGGCTGCGGAACTACCGTGCATGCAAGAGATCTCACCAACGACCCCAGAATACTTTATGTAGGTGTAGGTGGAGGAATGGAGTTACTGCAGTTCGCTTATTTTTCAAGGCAAAAATCTGGTGTTGTAGGGATAGATGTAGTAGATGAAATGCTGGAAGCTTCCAGAAAGAATTTCAAAGTAGCAGAAGAAATGAACCCGTGGTTCAAATCAGAATTTGTTGACCTTAAAAAAGGGGATGCCACAGATCTGCCTGTAGAAGATAATTCTATTGATGTAGCGGCTCAGAATTGTCTTTTCAATATTTTTAAAACTGAAGAGCTTACCAAGGCTTTGAAGGAAATGTATCGGGTATTGAAGCCGCATGGGAAACTTGTAATGAGTGATCCTACTTGTGAGCAGGAGATGAATGACGAGTTGAGAAACGATGAAAGACTACGTGCATTATGTCTTAGCGGAAGCTTATCTATCAAAGATTATGTAAAGGCACTAACCGATGCAGGTTTTGGTACAATTGAAATTAGGGCGAGAAAACCATACAGAATTCTGGATCCAAAAAACTATCCTACTGAAGAACTCGTATATATAGAGTCTATTGAAGTTGCGGCGATCAAAGATCCAATGCCGGAGGATGGCCCCTGTATCTTCACCGGAAAGGCGGCAATTTATTATGGACAGGAAGATCTTTTTGATGATAAAAAAGGACATATTTTACTAAAAAATCAACCTTTAGCAATTTGCGATAAAACAGCAAATGCTTTAGCCGACTTAGGTCGCGATGATATTTATATCAGTGAGTCTACTTTTCATTATGATGGAGGAGGCTGCTGTTAATTTTTAAAATTTAAACTATGAAAAAGTTATTTTTAAGTTTTGCAATTCTAATTTCAGGAGCATGTATGTTTGCTTCCTGTAATCTTATTTCCAGTGCGGGATTAAACAGTAAAGGATTGCCTACTCCAGATGCTTCTGAACAATCGAGCACAGATAATTCAGAACAAATTGTGGATCACAGTATATGGGATGAACTTCTGAAAAAACATGTAAAGGAAAACGGACTGGTAGATTATAAAGGTTTTAAGAACGATCGTGAAAAACTGGATAAATACCTGAAAATGCTTTCTTCAAAAAATCCTTCGGAAGACTGGGGAGCAAACGAGTTACTTGCTTACTATATCAATCTTTATAATGCCTATACGGTAGATCTTATATTGAGAAATTATCCAGTAAAAAGTATTAAAGATATTGATAGTCCATGGACAGAAGAATTTGTAAAAGTTGGGGATACCGAAATTTCTCTTGGCGGAATTGAGAACAGCGTGTTGCGTAAAATGAATGAACCAAGAATTCATTTTGCTATTAATTGTGCTTCCATTTCATGTCCGAAACTTATGAACTGGGCCTATACAGCTGATAAAATTGATAAGCAGTTGGACCAGGCAACCAAAGAATTTATCAATTCAGACAAAAATGAGATTACGGCCAATTCAGCTAAATTATCATCAATTTTTGACTGGTATAAAAAAGATTATACAGAATCTGGGATGAGTATTATTGAATATGTGAATCAATATTCCAATACGAAGATTAATTCTGGAACTAAGACTACCTATAAAGATTATAACTGGAACCTGAATGATACGAAATAGGTTTTATGATTAGTATTATCATTCCGGCGTATAATGAAGAAGAACAGCTTCCTGTGTTGTTAAAGCATCTCGAAGCTGTTTCCTCGGGTTATATTTCTGAAATATTAATCGTGGATGGTGGAAGTACTGATAATACTGCTGAAATTTCCAGAAATCATCCAAAAGTATTCTATGTACCTTCAGAAAAAGGTAGGGCCGTTCAAATGAATACCGGTGCAAAACTTGCCCGGGGAAAAATACTTTACTTTTTACATGCAGATAGTTTGCCGCCCAAAAATTTTGATTCTTTAATTGTAAATGAATTCAAAAATGGTAATAAGGCCGGCTGTTTTCAAATGAAATTTGATAAAGATCACTGGTGGCTTAATCTAATGGGGCACTTTACAAAAGTGAACCACATTACCTGTAGAGGAGGTGATCAATCCCTGTTTGTTGAAAAAAATCTTTTTGATGAAATTGGTGGTTTTAATGAGACGTACAGGGTATATGAAGACAATGAGATTATTAGAAGACTTTATAAAAAGAAACAGTTTACGGTAATTAAAAGCTGGATCACTACCTCAGCGCGCCTCTACGAAAGAATGGGAGTTTGGAATACACAGTGGTTTTTTATTGAAATTTACTGGAAAAGAAGGCGTGGAGCTTCACCCGAAGAACTCTACAATCACTACTACAAAAGGCTTAGTTCCTGAATTTTTCATAGTATTCTTTAATTATATTTTCAGCAGGTTTATTTTGGGGGGTAAAACGGTTATTATCTAGTCCGCCAGAAGTTTCATGCTGATGCCATTTCCAAATATAACCGCCGGCAAACCAGCTTTGGGTCCAGAACTCTTCATAGATAACTTTCAGCGCCCTCGCTTGTAGACTATGGTTTGTCCCAATAATATCCCTATTTGAATTCCAGGGTTCTTTTAAAGAATAATCAATACTTCTATAACCATATTCTGTAAATACCACCTGCTTATCATAATTAGAAGACAGCTTTTCAAGCATTATTTTATGCTTTTCCCACCCCTGCTTGATCTCTTCTTCAGTAGGAGAAATCTTTTCACTTAAAGGGAAATAAGCATCTACACCAATATAATCTAATTGTTTCCACAGATCTATCTTATCAGCTTTATCCCAGTTTTCGGCATATACCAATTTTCCATTGTAAACTTTTCGAATATCTACAATAAGTTCTTTCCAGAATTGAGGTCTGGAATTTACAAAGTTGTACAATTCTGTGCCAATGCATAAAATCTCAATATGGTGCTTTTCCGAGATCTTTGCATAGAGCATCATGTATTCTTTATACGAAGCTTCAAATTGCTTCCATTCAGCTTCCGAAGAAAATTTGAGATTACCAGTGAAATCCCCATTTCTTAACCAGATGTGAGGCTTCATCATAATTTTCAAATTTTGCTCTTTCAAAAGCAAAATAGCCTGTTCTATGCCCTCAGCTTTTTCGCCAAACCACTGCCGTTCTATATTAAAGATCAATTCAGGGTTTTCCTTATTCCGCATAAAGGCATAGGGCATAAGTGCTACGGCATTAGCATTGATATTTATAATTGGATCCAGATGATTTGAATGAAGGCTGTCCCGGGAAGCTACAAGACTAATCCCGTTGATTTTTTCCTTGTTATTAGAACTCTGGCAGGAACAAAGAAAGAGGGAGCCTATCAGCAATAAATAATTCAGGGAATTTCTGGTAAAGAAAAATTCAAATTTCACGCTTAATTCAAATTAAAATAAAGGGCTTTGCATACTGGTAAAAGCTTGAAATGATCCATGATCAAATTTAATTAGAAATAAGCAAATTAATATCTTAATTAGGTCTTTGATACGACTTTTCCGGGTTTTTCTTATTCACACTTTCAAACTGACGCTGCATTTGTTTCACCGTTAAAGTACTGCCATCAGGACTCCAGCCGGGAGGGCCAAATACGTACATGAATCTTTCTTTAAAATTTTCCCCATTTTTTACATCTTTCCAAATGTCTTTAAATTCATGGGTCAGAATGATCAGCGGATTATAGGAATTGGGAGCATGGGTCACTCCGTATTTTACTTCGATACTTTCATCAAATTCTTTCCAGGTACCAAACATCCTGTCGAAAATATTAAGAATCCCTCCATGATTTTTATCCAGATATTCTACGTTTTGAGAATGGTGTACCTGGTGCATGGTATGCGTATTCAGGAACTTTTCAAAAAAGCCCAATTTGGGAATGTATTGAGAATGTAACTGGAATTGCCATAAGGACTCGATACCTAAACAAATAATAACCATCTCTACCGGAAAACCAATCGCAGGTAACCACATATAAAAGAAAGGTTTATAAACAAGGGTAAACCAGCCATTCCTGATGCCCGTTCCGAGATTAAAATTATCTGAAGAGTGATGTACAATATGTGCGGCCCAGAAAATTCTTATTTCATGATTGGCCCGGTGAAACCAGTAATATGCAAAATCATCTCCAAGCATACATAAACCCCAGAAATACCATTGGTATCCAAAGGATTCATATCCAAAAATATTAGTGTGTACACCATTCACTACGGGATTAAAGAGTGCATACACCGATTCAAATAAGAAAATCATGAAAACCACCTTTAACAGTGGGGATATAATAGCAGTTCCAATTCCCATAGATCCGCTTGCCATAAGATCTTTCCAAGAATATAATTCCTTATTTCCATCATGATGGCTATAAGAAAGTTCTAGTAAGATTAATGCTATAAAGCATGGAACTCCATAAATCAAGGGATTCGTTAAATCCATAAAAAGTACAGGCTAAATTTAATTCAACATTAGATGTAATCTCAGCTTTTTAATTCGTCTAAAAAAGTGAAATAAAAAGTAGGGGCTTAAAGTAATTTAATTATGGAGATTGATCGTATCAATCTTTTATTATTTAGATTAAATTTTGAGATATTAATTTAATCCAGGCTTATCTTGGTAATCCTTAACTTTTCTTATTACTTTACTAAAGTTAATACGTTGGTTTCTTACCTGCTATTCTTCTAGATCATAAAATTAATGAGTCATATTGTAATTATTGGTAACGGAATTTCAGGGATCACTGCTGCGAGGCATATCCGGAAACGTTCCGATCACAGGATTACTGTGGTTTCAGGCGAATCAGATTATTTTTTTTCCCGTACCGCCCTAATGTATGTATATATGGGACATATGAAGTGGGACCACTTAAAACCTTATGAAGACTGGTTTTGGGAGAAGAATAGAATTGAATTAAAGAAAGCCTGGGTAGAACAAATAGATTTTAAGAAAAAGAAATTGCGTTTTTCTTCGGGAGAGCCTTTGGAATATGATAAGCTCGTAATTGCCACAGGTTCTGTTTATAATAAATTTGGTTGGGAGGGACAGGATCTTAAAGGAGTTCAGGGACTGGTTACGAAACAGGACCTTATTGAACTCGAAGAGAATACTCCTTATACAAAAAAAGCCGTTATCATTGGAGGAGGTTTAATTGGTGTTGAGCTTGCTGAAATGCTTAGGACTCGTAAGATAGAAGTTACTTTTTTGGTTCGTGAAAAAGCTTTTTGGAGTAGTGTATTACCGCTTCCAAATGCAAAGCTGATTTCAGACCATATTAAGTCTCATGGGGTAGATCTAAGGCATAATACCGAATTGGATAAAATTCTTTCCGATGAAAATGGAAGAGTAAGAGCTGTGAAAACTAAAGATGGCAAAGAAATAGACTGTCAGCTTGTAGGGCTTTGCGCGGGAGTACGACCTAATATAGACTTTTTAAAAGATTCAGATTTGGAAACCGATAAGGGTATCTTGGTAAATGAATTTCTGGAAACCAATATTCCAGACGTTTATTCTATTGGGGATTGCGCTCAACAAAAAACGACCATAGGTTTAAGAAAACCAGTGGAAGCTGTGTGGTATACAGGGAGAATCATGGGGGAGACACTTGCCTATACTTTAACCGGAGAGCGAACCGCCTATCAACCGGGAAATTGGTTTAATTCAGCTAAATTTTTTGATATAGAGTATCAAACTTATGGCTGGGTTTGGCCGAGGCCGAAAAACAATGAACAACACTTTCACTGGCAACATGAGTCGGGATTAAAAGCCATTACCATTTCCTATAATTCTGAAATCAATGAATTTTTGGGTGTTAACACCTTCGGAATACGAATGAGACAGGAAGTGATAAACCTATGGCTGGACGAACATCGAAAGATAGATCATGTTCTTGCAAACCTGAAACTTGCAAATTTTGATCCCGAGTTTTACGACCGACACGAAAAAGAGATTTTCAGAAGTTTTAAAAATAATTTAGAGAAAGCATACTAATGAGTAGAATTGAACATAATATGGCGCTTACCGGAGAAGCTCCCAAAGCTATTAATACCCAACAAAAGCTCGCTACTTTTTTAGGAATGGCTGGTCTTATCATCCTTCTCCTTGCTTCTTTGAATATAAATTTTCCGAATAAAATTTTGTGGTTAAGTATTTCTTTACTTTCCATAATTACCGGAATTGTTTGGTTTGCCCAGGCTGCTTATGCAGATACACATCCGGGGATCAAAAATGATGGAGTGTGGTTCAAGTCAATGACCAATAGGGGTTACCTAGCCTGGATTGCAGGTATCGCACTCACCGGTTTTTATATTGTTCTTTATTTTTATCCTCAATTTATTGGTTTAAGGGCAGAAGGTGATAATGTAGGTTTAATTGCATTATTTGATCCTTTAAGTAACCTATTAAGCGGAAATCCCGCCAGCCAGTGGTTTGTTTATGGAACCTTATATACGATTGCCATTACTGCTTTCGGGGTAAAGTTTTTCTTAAAATACCGGCATAATAGATATGAAAAGATCAGAACGGTTTCTGTTATGTTTTTCCAGACGTCTTTCGCCTTTCTTATTCCGGAGTTTATGTCGAGATTGAATGGTAAAGGCTTTTCCCTGCCCTATTATGATCTTAAGAATATATGGCCGCTCAATTATTATAATTTTGAACAATATCGCGTAGATGATTTTATTTCTGCAGGGAATATTGGATTGGCGTTATTACTATTCGGGATCGCTTCCATCTTTATAATTACCCCAATTCTAACTTATAAATATGGGAAACGCTGGTACTGTAGCTGGGTTTGTGGTTGTGGAGGTCTGGCTGAAACCGCCGGAGACCCTTACCGTCATTTATCAGATAAAAGCCAGTTTGCCTGGAAAGTAGAAAGATGGGTGGTGCATAGCGTACTGGTTTTTGTAGTGGTAATGACTACCGCTGTTGTTTATTCTTATCTGGGAGACGATCCCGCAAAGTACTGGCTCACAAGGGATGTTTTTCTCATTGGAGTGGGGGTGTTTCTTACTTTACTTTTTGCTGCTATCTGGCATTTTAAGAGAGAAGAACTTGAAAAAGATGCCCGGTATGGCGCAATTGGTTATCTGGTGATTATTCTTTCACTAATCGGTTTTCATTATATGAGCGGAAATAATTTGTTCCTGTTTAATGCTGAAACCCTTAGATCAACCTATGGATTCCTGATTGGAGCGATATTCAGCGGAGTTATTGGTACAGGTTTTTATCCAATCTTCGGAAACAGGGTTTGGTGTAGATTTGGTTGCCCAATGGCAGCGATTCTTGGGTTACAACAAAGGTTGTTTTCAAAATTCCGAATCACCACGAATGGCGGGCAGTGTATTTCCTGCGGAAATTGTTCTACTTACTGTGAAATGGGAATTGATGTTAGGGCATATGCACAGAAAGGTCAGAATATTGTAAGATCCAGTTGCGTTGGTTGCGGAATTTGTTCAGCAGTTTGTCCAAGAGGAGTACTGAAACTCGAAAATGGATCGCAAAAAAATAGGATTGATTCTGAAGATGGTATCTTAGGCGATAATGTAGATCTTCTGGATCTAATCAATCAAAAAAGTAAATAATCTATAAGGTGTAGGCTTATATTCGCACTTCCTGTTAAACTCTGAATTTTGCATACCCCAGTGCCACTTATTATCAAGGTAATTATTCCCGCATTTAATGAAGCTGAATCGATTTCGCATGTGATTTCGGAAATTCCGGATTCAGTAGATGAGGTAATCGTGGTTAGTAATAATTCCACAGATGAGACTGAAGCGAATGCTGAAAGCGCAGGTGCCACGGTATTAACTGAAGCTCAAAAAGGTTATGGTTATGCCTGCTTAAAAGGGATGGATTATATTTCTAAACAAAACCAGAAACCTGATATTATCGTATTTCTTGATGGTGATTATTCCGATTATCCTGATGAGATGTCCAAAATTGTAGATCCAATTATCAATGATGATAAAGATTTTGTAGTAGGGGCAAGAGTTGATGAATGGAGAGAAAAAGGTTCCATGACGCTTCCTCAGAGATTTGGAAACAAACTGGCGACCACATTAATGAAGTTATTCTTCAATTCCAGGTTTACAGATCTTGGTCCATTTAGAGCGATAAAGTATGAAAAATTGCTTCAGCTAAATATGCAAGACAAAACTTACGGGTGGACGGTTGAAATGCAATTGAAAGCTTTACGACAAAATTTAAGTTATGCTGAGGTTCCTGTGCATTATAAAAATAGGATTGGTGTTTCAAAAGTTTCAGGAACCATCAAAGGTGCTATCTTTGCCGGCGTGAAGATTCTTGGTTGGATTTTTAAATACAGTTTTAAATGATCGATTTAGCGGTAATTATAATTTATACACTAGCCTTACTCGCTATTTTTGTTTATAGCCTCTCCCAGCTTCATTTATTAATCAATTATTTAAAGGCAACCAAAGCTACTGATGATGCTGAAAAGTTTGATTTTTCAGAAGATAAATTGCCCATAGTTACAATCCAGCTTCCACTTTATAACGAATATTATGTCGTGGAAAGACTTCTGAAAAATATAGGGAAGATCAATTATCCCAAAGATAAATTGGAGATCCAGGTTTTAGATGATTCTACCGATCATTCTATTGATAAAACTTCAGAAATCATTCTGGAGCTTCAAAATTCAGGTCTCGATATTCAACATATAAGAAGAGAAAATAGAACCGGTTTTAAAGCAGGTGCATTAAAAGAAGGCTTGAAAATAGCTAAAGGGGAATTTGTTGCCGTTTTCGATTCCGATTTTGTTCCAGGTGAAAACTGGCTTATGCAAACACTTCCTTATTTTAAAAATCCAAAAATAGGAGTAGTCCAAACCCGCTGGGGTCACTTAAATAGAGATTATTCTTTGCTTACCAGAATTCAGGCTTTTGCGCTGGACTTTCATTTTATTCTGGAGCAAACAGGTAGAAATTTTGGAAGAAATTTTATCAATTTCAATGGCACTGCGGGAATTTGGAGAAAAGAGTGTATTCTGGATGCCGGTAACTGGAGTGGGGATACTTTAACCGAAGATCTTGATCTAAGTTATCGTGCCCAAATGAAAAACTGGGAATTCAAATATCTTGAAAATGTGGAAACTCCAGCTGAACTTCCCGTAGTAATTAGTGCGGCGAGAAGTCAGCAATTTAGATGGAATAAAGGAGCTGCAGAGAACTTTAAGAAGAATTACGGGAAATTATGGAAGGATAAATCGGTTTCTTTTAGTACCAAATTTCATGGCTTTTTTCATTTATTGAATTCCAGTATGTTTCTAATAGTTTTGCTATTAGGGATTTTGAGCGTTCCGGTGCTTTATATCAAAAATAACAACCCGGACTTTTCGTGGTATTTCAATGTGCTGGCAACTTTTGCGACCAGTACTTTTATATTTTTTGCTTGTTATTACGTAGCCTATTCAAGAATTCATGGTGCCGGTTTTAAAAGTTTTTTGAAATTTATAGGCATGTTTATTACGTTCTTTTCTATTGCTATGGGTTTTTCTGTTCACAATTCACTGGCAGTACTGGAAGGACATTTTGGAAAGAAATCTGAATTTATTAGAACTCCAAAGTTCAATCTTAATTCCGTCAAAGATTCCTGGAAGGGAAATAAATATTTAAGCAATCAGTTTTCAAAAAATATAATTTTAGAAGGACTCTTGTTTCTTTATTTTGGCTTTGCCATATGGAGTGCCTTTAAGTTGAATGATTTTGGCCTGTTGATCTTTCATTTAATGTTATTTACAGGTTTTGGCTTTGTATTCTTTAAAAGTCTGAGAGCATAAATTTTTATATTTTAGCTGAAAGTCTACTGCTCTTTTATGGATTTCAGATTCTTTAAACTTTATAAATTCCCAATCTTGCTGGCGCTTTCTTGCGTAGCTTTTTATTTCTCTTTTGCTTATGGGCTTGAACGGGCAGACTTTATTAGGCTGATAGGTCTTTACGCGGCACTTTTTTATCTAAGCTTTAAACTTATACAGATGCAGAAATTTAATTTCTGGTTTCTGGCAGCGCTGGCTTTAATTTTTAGATTGGTTTTTATTGTTTCCTTACCGGAACTGTCTCAGGATTATTTTCGCTTTATCTGGGATGGGAGGTTAATTGCTGAAGGTTGGAATCCGTATGAATTTATTCCTGATGAATTAATTAGTAAAGCGGAATTTAGCATTTCTAAGCCTATGGAACTAATAAAAGGAATGGGAAGTCTAAGTTCCGGCCATTATTCCAATTATGGGCCTTTAAATCAGTTGATGTTCGCGATTGCAGGTTGGCTTTCGGCTCAAAGTATTTTAGGAGCCGTTGTTATCTTCAGGATATTTATTATTCTTGCAGATCTTGGTACGCTGTTCTTCGGAAGAAAATTATTGAAATCAATTGGATTGCCAGAATATCAAATTTTCTGGTATGTTCTAAATCCATTTATTATTATTGAAATGACTGGGAACTTGCATTTCGAGTCTGTAATGGTTTTCTTTTTAATCTGGTCGCTGTATTTGTTACACCAGCGAAAATGGTTTTGGAGTGCTGTTCTATTCGGACTTTCCATATCTGTAAAATTACTGCCATTATTATTGTTGCCATTATTGTTCAAATATTTCTTTAAGGCTTCGACTGCGCTCAGCCAGACAAATGCTATAAGTGAAGATGAGAATGTTACAGATAAAAGTCATCCTGAGCGTAGTCGAAGGATAGACGGTTTCAAAAGGTTGTTTCTGTATTATGTTGTATGTATTTCAACTGTAGTTGTTTCATTTCTGCCATTTTATTCTGCGGAAGTAGTTTCAAATTTCCTTAGCAGTGTGGGATTATGGTTTGGGAAATTCGAATTCAATGCCAGCATCTATTATATTATAAGGTGGGTTGGGTTCCAGGTTAAGGGTTACAATATTATTGAAACCGTTGGAAAGATCTTACCAATTATTACCATTCTTATAATTCTAGGATTGACCTTTTTGAGGAAATATCAAAATATACAACAGCTTTTGAAAAATATGTTGTTTGCGGTAACCGCCTATTTATTTTTAGCAACTACGGTGCATCCATGGTATCTAGCTATTCCATTAATTCTTAGTGTGTTTACAGAGATGAAATATGTAATCGCATGGTCCATTGTAATTATGGTTAGTTATTACGCCTATTCTAATCCCGATTTCCAGGAGAATCTTTGGTTGGTTGCATTTGAATACCTGGTTGTATTTGGATATATGATTAGAGAGCTATTTTTAAAGTCAGGAAGGATTGTCAAAACTTAGATCTTTGATCATAGGAAAACTAATTTTTTCCGTAAAGCTGGTATTTTTCAATAGCTAGTCCTCTCAATACTTATTTAATTGAAAAAAACATTGAAATGAAATTAGGACTCAATGCTCTCCGTTCGTTCTCCAGATTTTTTCAAGAGGTACATATCTCGCACATAGATAATACCTCCAAAGAAATGGGCGGCCACCAGAACCGGGTCATCTCTGAAAATTCCGTAGGTAAATAATAAAATAGAACCTATAAGACTTAGTACCCAAAACCCCATTGGCAATGAAGATTCTTGAGTCTTTTCAGAATGGTACCACTGGTAAAAAAATCTTGAGGTATAAACTATTTGGCCAATTATTCCCAATGCTATAAGCAGCGCCGTGATATTTTCAGATTTATAAAGATCTGACCATTGTAAGGAGCCCAGAAATAAAATATAAGCGGTAATACCAATTGGAAAAACGATGACCAGAGATTTAAAAAAAATATTCCTGTTATGCCATTCACCTTGTAAATTCAGGTTTCGCCAGTAAATACCATAAATTAAAAACTGTCCAAGCATGATAGCCAGATCTTCCCGCAAATACCCGTAGATAAATAAAAGGATCGAGGCGAGTAGGCTAAGTTTCCAGAAAAGAACCGGAGTCTCTACTTTCTGAGATTTTTCAGATAAAAACCACTGTGAAATGAGCCTGGCAGAGAATAATAATTGCGCTAAAAAACCAATAGTAAATATGGGCCAGTTTTCCATTAGTTAAATATTTATATTCTTCTCAAGATTTTTTTCAAACTCTTATTAAGCATGGTATTCGAACTTACGGCAAAAGAAAAATCTTTAGTATCATTGTTGTCAGAAAGCTCTGCTCTTACCTGAGAAAAAAAGATGCTTGCCTGATCGTTTAAATTAATAATTTCCATTCCTACCGTTACTATATTTTTATCAGATGGATCCAGATTGCCTATAACCATTGATTGTACATCATCACTTTCTTTTTCTGCAATGATATTGATAATATAGTCATAATTACCAGTACTTTGATCCCATTCCTTTATAGTTTCCTGATCTGGGTGAAAGTGGATTTTCGATGGGATAATACGTATTGTTGCTTTTTGCAGGCTTGTAATATTTTTTTGACCTATTTCTTCACCAAATTCTTCAAAAATCATCTCCTGCATATCCAGTCGTACTGCCTCTGGCGCATCAATTGTATTCAATAGATAATTTCCTTTTGGAAATTTAAAATAGTTAGATGAAGTTCGGTCAAATACATAGCTGGGACTATGGCAGGAAATTAGAGTAAAAGAAAGGGCGACAAGTAAAATAAAATATTTTTTCATCTAAAAAGGCCATATTAAAAAAGCTGTTCAATATTACTAATTTAGAAATACTGAACAGCTTTAACTTACTTTAATAATTTGTTAATTACATATCCAGCAGATATGCAAAAACTAAGGGAGCGACGATGGTTGCGTCACTTTCTATAATGTGTTTTGGAGTATCGATGTCTAATTTACCCCAGGTAATCTTCTCATTTGGAACCGCTCCGGAATAGGAACCGTAACTGGTTGTAGAATCTGAAATCTGGCAGAAGTAACTCCAGAAAGGAGTATCTGGTCTTTCCATATCCTGGTATAACATAGGCACTACACAAATTGGGAAATCCCCTGCGATACCACCGCCAATCTGGAAGAATCCAATTCCGTCCTTAGAATTATCAGTATACCAGTCGGCAAGGAAAGTCATATATTCAATACCCGATTTCATGGTGCTTGCTTTTAATTCACCTTTTAAAACATAAGAGGCGAAAATATTCCCAAGCGTAGAATCTTCCCAACCCGGAACTACCATTGGCAGGTTTTTTTCAGCTGCAGCGTACATCCATGAATCTTTCAGGTCTATTTCATAATGCTCTTCCATCACGCCGCTTAATAAAAGCTTATGGAGAAATTCATGCGGAAAAAAACGTTCCCCTTTTTCTTCAGCATCTTTCCAGATCTTGAAAATATGCTCCTGAATTCTTCTAAAAGCTTCTTCTTCAGGAATACAGGTATCGGTCACGCGGTTCAATCCTTTTTCCAGTAAATCCCATTCATCTTGCGGAGTAAGATCACGATAATTTGGAACTCTTTTATAATGTGAATGGGCCACAAGGTTCATTACGTCCTCCTCCAAGTTTGCACCCGTACAGGAGATAATATGAACCTTATCCTGGCGGATCATTTCAGCAAAGATTTTCCCAATTTCGGCTGTACTCATCGCGCCAGCCAGGGAAACCAGCATTTTAGAACCTCCTTCAAGCTGTTTTTCGTAATCTTTCGCAGCATCTACAAGAGCCGCTGCATTAAAATGTAAATAGTATTTCTCAATAAACTGAGATATCTGTCCTTTACTCATCTTCGTCTTGTTCGTTATAATCTTGATATTTGAATTTGTAGCTCAACATTTTATAGTAAAGTTTTGCCGCCAGGAAATCTGACGATTTTTCCTCTTTATTCGGGCATAATTCTACAATGTCAAAGCCTACCACGTTTTTTTTCTTGAACATCATTTTTAGGAATTCCAGCGTTTCATACCAGAACAATCCTCCTGGTTCGGGGGTTCCTGTAGAAGGCATAATGCTTGGGTCCAAAGCATCCAGGTCTATGGTGATAAATACATTAGGCGTCATTTGTCCTATAGCATCTTCCTGCCAGTCTTCATATAGATCATGAGCAAAGTACACCTGATTTTCATCCATATGGTCATTTTCTGAAACATCCATAGAACGAATTCCTACCTGTACTAAATTCGTCGTTTTGCTAGCTTCGTGCATGGCGCATGCATGATTACAGCTGGAGCCTTCATACTCCGGTCTAAGATCGGCATGTGCATCTAGTTGTACTACCGTTAGATCTTCAAAAGACTCGTTAAAAGCTTTGATACTCCCAATAGAGATCGAATGTTCACCCCCAAATAAAGTAACAAACTTGTCCTGCTTAATATAGTTTTTGGTGGTCTTATAAACAGCTTCCACCATCTTTTCCGGAGAAGAATCTTCGGTTACAGGAGGAGCAAGGTAAATACCTTGTCTGTAAACCTCACTTCGAGTCTCAATATCGTACAGCTCCATATTTTCGGAGGCGTTTAAAAATGCCTCAGGGCCTTTATCGGCACCTTTTTGCCAGGTACTGGTCCCATCATAGGGAACAGGAATCAATACCACTTTTGCTTCGTCTATACGAGCGTGTTTATCGGGTATCCCGGCATAATTCTTTTTGCTCATGGCTAATTGAATTGATTAGTTAGTTGATCTTTAAAGTTATAAATATTATTTGTTTCTATCATAACCCAAAATATTCAGCATGTCTTCATGGTTTTGCTCCTCACTGAACAGGCGGGTGTTTAATTGGCCATTTTCATCTTTGTTTATCAAAATATGTTTCGGCTGCGGAATTAAACAATGCTGTAATCCACCAAAACCACCAATAGTATCCTGGTAAGCTCCGGTATTAAAAAATCCTATGTATAAAGGCTTTTCCTTTTTGAATTTTGGAAGGTAAATGGCATTTGTGTGTTGTTCAGAATTATAATAATCGTCACTATCACAGGTAAGCCCACCTAAAAGTACCCTTTCATATTCATCATTCCAGCGATTCACCGCCAGCATCACAAATTTCTTGCTGATCGCCCAGGTATCTGGCAAAGTGGTAATGAAAGATGAATTGATCATATTCCATTTTTCACGATCGTTCTGTTGTTTCTGATATAAAACTTCATAGATCGCTCCCCCACTTTCTCCTACGGTAAAGCTTCCAAATTCAGTAAAAATATTTGGAACGTCAACTTCAGCATCATCACAGGTTAGTTTAATGTGATTGATGATCTCATCAACCATATAAGCATAATCATATTCGAAAGCCAGGGAGTTTTTAATAGGAAAACCACCACCAATATTCAGGCTGTCCAGGTGTGGCGCAACCTTTTTTAGTGCAATGTAAACTTTTAAACATTTATTTAATTCGTTCCAGTAATAGGCCGTATCACGAATCCCGGTATTGATGAAAAAATGTAGCATTTTCAATTCTACCTGATCGTTTTCCTTGATCTGCTTATTGTAGAACGGGACAATGTTTTTGTATCCTATTCCAAGTCTGGAAGTATAAAATTCGAATTTTGGTTCTTCTTCAGAAGCGATCCGAATTCCCACCTGGAATTTGTCATCGATCTTTTCTGAAAGCAGGTCTAATTCTTCATAATTGTCAATTATAGGAAGGCAGTTCTTATGCCCGCCATTTAATAACCGACTGATATTTTCTATATATTGATCTCTTTTGAAACCATTACAAATTACCCATCTGTCATCTGAAATTTTCCCCGCTTTTTTCAGCTTCTCCACAATATTAATGTCGAATGCAGAAGAAGTTTCAATATGAATATCATTTTTAAGAGCTTCATTTAAAACATGCTCAAAATGGGAGCTTTTGGTACAATAACAATAATTGTAAGATCCCTTATAATCATGCTTTTCAATGGCTGATTTAAACCAGTCTTTAGCACGATTTATATTTTGAGATATCTTTGGTAAGTAGGTAAATTTTAAAGGAGCTCCATATGTTCGAACTAATTCCATAAGGTCTATATCATGGAATTTTAATTCGGCTCCGTCCAGATTGAATTCTTCCTGAGGGAAGTAATAAGTCTGGTCTATTAGATCGCTGTATTTAGTATTCAATTTCCTAAAAAGATTTAAGGCTAAAAATTAGATAATAATTTATAGGGTCGAAAGAATCAACTGGTAAATTAATGTTAAGAATAAAATCTGATAACCCGTTTATCTGATCAAAAAGATGATGACCATTAGGGGTTTGAAATGCTGAAGTAACTTCAGACTTAAAAGGAAAAATTCTGTCCAATTAAATAAAATCCAAAAGAAACTATCTACAAAGTCAAAATTTCGTCAAGCTGAAATAAATTCAGGAAGACGCTTTTTTACTTTTTAGACTGCTTCGGTTTTTGACTAAGTAAATGTATTAAAAAAACAGAATGGAAAACCTAAAAATATAATTAATGCATCCCGAGGTTTATTACCTCTTGTTTAGTAAGATTACGATGTCTTCCGCGAGGTAGATCTTTCTTGGTAAGACCGCCAAAAACAACACGATCCAGGCTCTCTACTTCATAACCTAAACTTTTGAAAATACGTGTTACAATATGTTCTTTAATGCTGTAAAGTTCAATGCCTACTTCATTATGAGGCTTGTCTTCAATAAAGCTTATACTAGTAATGAGTACTTTGGAACCTTCAATATAAACACCTTTCTCAATGCCTTCGAGGTCTTCCTTAGTTAAATTTTTATTTAGAGTGACCTGATATATCTGTCTGATCCCATTCTTTGGTTTAGCCAGTTTCTTTGCAAGCGTGCCATCATTTGTGAAAAGCAAAAGGCCTTTTGCCTGATTATCCAGTTTCCCTACCGGACTTACTTTAGCGCTGGTAGTTCTTGCAACTAGCTCCATAACAGTTTTCCCACCTTTTTCGGGGTTTCCGGTCACAAAAAAGCCTGCAGGTTTATTAAGCAGAATATATTCCGGCTTTTCCGGGTTTAATCTTCTTCCGTCAAAGCGTACATCATCTTCCAGCTTTACACGGTACCCCATTTCTGTAATAGATTTACCATTTACGGTAACATTTCCGGCTGCGATATACATGTCGGCATCACGACGAGAACAAACCCCGGAATTAGCAATGTATTTATTTAGACGAATCCCGTCAGAATTCGTTAACGGGCTTTTCTCCATTTTTGGTTTCACTGGCGCATTTCCACGGGCATGAGATTTTTTTCTTTCTCCACCACCTTGTCTTCCGCTCTGTTTTCCACTCGAAGATCTATCGCCCCTGCTACCTGAAGATTTATTGTTTCTGTTGCCCGAAGATCTGTCGTTTCTACTCATCGCTAAATTTTTTGCAAAGATACATTATCCCCAATGAGCAAGCTAAGTATTTGAGAAAAGTTTTAGGATGAGCGGGTTATCCTAAAATACCCGGTTTAGAACTTCATCAATATCAATTAATAAGATGCTGAAAACCCCTGTAACGATAATTAGTTTTAGAATGTTATGAAGTAAGAGGTACTGCCATTTTGCTTTGCTGAAATAAAGCATTAGAAGAAAGATCACCAACAGTATAAAAGAAGCATAGAAATAATAATCCATATATCCTGTTTCAAACTTGGTAACCAAAAGAAAAATAGGAATTATTGCCAGGACGCTACAAACAGACAGAAAAAATTTACTCCATTTTTCTCCATATACAAGAGGGATCGTTTGATAATTCTGGACAAGATCTCCCTGCATATTTTCCAGATCTTTTACAAGCTCCCGCATTACAATCATCAGGTAAAGAAAGGTAGCATGGATAAATATTACGGTTTCGAAATTCTTGTAATAAACGAAAATCACAAAAAACGGAGTGATCGTTAAAATGGAGGCAACAAGATTACCCAGAAAAATAATCTTTTTGAGACGGTGTGAATACAGCCAGATAATAAAAATATATATAGAAAAGAAGACTACGGCTCTAAACGAAACATAGCTGGCAAAAAAGATTGCCGCAAAATTTAGAATAAAATATACAGATAATTTGGTTCGCTGACTAACCACACGATCCAGCATCGTTTTTTTAGGCCTGTTGATAAGGTCTTTTTCGCTATCGTAAAAGTTATTGATAATATAACCGGAAGCGATCACACTTGAAGATGCCAGAATCAAAAAGAAAAGGTTGGCATCAAAAAGAACCTCCCTAAGGGGTTTATCATGAGCCAGTATAAAAGCCGAAGTCAGGTATTGAGCTATGGCAACCACCAGAATGTTGTAACCTCTGACTACAGAAAAAAGACTGAAAATCTTCAGTAGCAAGCGCTTATTCGCAGTGGAAGGCATAAGTAGATTTTAGAAGTTATATACTACTTCTAAATTATAATCTTTAAGAGCTTTTCTGGCCTTGTCTATATCTTCTGTAAAACCAAGAATATAGCCTCCGCCACCAGAACCGCAAAGTTTTAAATAATAATCATTTGTTTCGATCCCATTTTTCCAAAGTTTATGAAATTTAGCAGGAATCATCGGCTTAAAGTTGTCAAGAACAGTATGTGAGAGTTTCTTTACGTTTGAAAATAAAGATTTTACATCTCCTTTTAAGAAATCATCTACACAGGCATCGGTTTGTTTTACAAACTGATCTTTCAGCATTTTTCTGAAAGGTTCCTGTTTCATGTTTTCCATAAAAATGCTCACCATTGGGCCTGTTTCACCGGTAATACCACTATCTAAAAGAAATACTGCCCCGGTTCCGTTTTCAGTCTGAGAAGGAATTCCTGCAGGTTCTATATTTTCTTTTGAATTAATAAGGATTGGAATGCTTAAATAAGAATTAAGCGGATCCAGACCTGAAGATTTTCCGTGGAAAAAAGATTCCATTTCTCCGAAAATCTTTTTCAGCTTCAATAATTTATCTCTGGTTAGATTTTCAAGAACGGTGATCTTATCTGTAGCATATTTGTCATAGATAGCAGCTACCAAAGCGCCACTGCTTCCCACTCCATATCCTTGCGGAATACTTGAGTCAAAATACATTCCATTGGAAATGTCTTCTCGAATTGAATCAAGATCAAAATGGACTAATTCAGGATTGTTCTCCTGCAGAGCTTCGAGGTATGCGGCAAATTTTCTAAGGTTCTCGTTAGACTTCTTTGCTTCTTCTCCCAGATTTTCATCTAGTTTAAGCGCTCCATTATAGAAGTTATAAGGAATAGATAAACCCTTGGAATCTTTAATGATCCCATATTCTCCGAAGAGAAGGATTTTTGAGTAAAATAGAGGTCCTTTCATCTAGACTGGGTGTTTAATTCTTGATTATAATGTAACATTCCGTAGGCGGAAAGGTCTTCGTCCAGCTCCTTCCAATGTACGCCGTAACCGCTCGGAGAAATTGAGAAATTTAAACGTTCTTTTTCAGATGCATTTAAGAGTTTAGGATACCATTTTAGGGGTGCTCCAATTTCCCGACCATCTTCAAGATCAAAAAAAACTTTTTCATCTCTAAAGAAAACTTTATTAATTTTAATATTTGAGTCTACAACTGTATTCATATAGAATAAAATTCATCCCACTTTCTAATAAAGAAGAAACGCTGATTGGTTACAGTTTTAATAATTACAGTTAAATCCTTCTTTTTCAAATTGAAAGCATTAATCAAAGTTAATGAATCTAATTCAATTTTAGCTTCTCCGCCTTTTCCTTCTACGTGAATATGTTTTGGTAGATGCTCATTGGAGTAAAAGAAATATCTAAATCCATTTTTCTTTAATAGAGTAGGCATCAGGATAATTTTTTTGCACCATCACCAACCTGGTCGCAAATATAATGTGCGTTTTGACAATACACAACTAACTCATTCTTAATGAATTCTAAAACTTCATCTTTATGTTTGTCAGGATATAAGAGATGCACGTTTGCTCCGGCATCTAAGGTAAAACAAGCCGGAATCTTGGTGGCTTCTCTAAATTCCCAAATCTTATTGATGATTTCTAAAGTGTTTGGTTTCATTAAAATGAAATAGGGCTGGCTACTCATCATCATGGCATGAAGGCTTAAGGCTTCTCTTTCCACAATTTTAATGAATGCTGATAAATCTCCCGATTTCAAGACCGGAATTAATTTCTTCAGATTCTCATTAGCCTGTTCAAAACGTTTCTCAGCAAATGGATGGCCATGCATAAGATCGTGACCTATCGTACTGCTTACCTGTTTTTCCCCTTTATCTACCAGTAGAATAGTGTCTTGATAATTCTTGAAATTCTTATGAACCTGATGTGGGTATTCAATTGCATAAAGATCTGAAGAGCTCTCAATATATTCATGTTTTCCCCAAACTACGAGCTCACCGGCTATACTTCTGGAAGCACTTCCCGATCCTAATCTTGCGAGAAATGAGGCCTTTCTATTGAATTGTTCTTTATCAATCTTAGGATTTAACTCTTTTTCCAGTTGCATTAAACAAAGTGCCAGCGCACTCATACCACTTGCTGAAGATGCAATCCCGCTGCTATGGGGAAAAGAATTTTCACTATGGATCTCAAAATAATAATCCTTCAGGTATGGGCAATAAGCCTCAATACGCTCAAAGAATTTTCTAATTTTCGGTTTAAAATCTTCTTTTTCTTTTCCTTCAAAAAAAAAGTCGAAATCAAAATTACCTGGATTTTCCTTCTTTTTAAATTTAAGGGTCGTAGTACTTTTGCAATGGTCCAAAGTAAAACTTATTGAAGGGTTTGCAGGGATTTGATTTTCGAGTTTCCCCCAATATTTTATCAATGCAATGTTGCTTGGGGATTGCCAGGTAAACTCACCCGATTCAATATTCGTAGTATATTCTGAAGGAATAAATTCCATTTGGGTCATCCTCATAATTTTTGCCAAAGTTAAACTTTTATGGATTGGAATCGTAGCTAAACAATCCAAATAAATTCCTATTTTAGTAATATCAACCGGCCAAATATGACCAAAAAACTATTTATAAGGAGTTCTTTTGCGGTGGGAATTTGTCTCGTCTTTGGCTTTATGGGTATTATCGCGACCCAGACCGGGATTACCGAATGGTATCCTTCTTTATTAAAACCCTGGTTCCATATTGAAGTAGAGCTTTTTAGTATTATCTGGATTTTGATGTATGTGCTAATGGGGGTTGCCGCAGGGATTGTTTGGAGCAAAGGTTTTTATCACAAATGGGTGAAAACAGCTTTATATCATTTCTTATTTCAACTACTGTTAAACGGCTTCTGGTTTTTATTATTCTTTGCCCTGGAGAAACCATTTTTAGCCCTGCTCGATCTTATAACCTTATTTATTCTTGTCGTTTTCACCATAAGGTGGTTTAGAATCGTAAATATAAGAGCCGCCTATTTACTAACACCCTATGCCGCATGGGTGCTGTTTATGATTGCAATAAATTTTGAGATATGGAGGCTTAACTCATAGCCTTTGCGGCGAGGTATCCACCGGTCCAGGCATTCTGAAAGTTGAAGCCACCAGTAATTGCATCTATATTTAAAATTTCCCCGGCAAAATAAAGGTCTTTAAGAAGTTTACTTTCGAAAGTTTTAAAATCGACTTCTTTTAGATCTACTCCTCCGGCAGTTACAAATTCTTCTTTAAAAGTGCTTTTACCGTTTACATTAAAAACTGCAGAGGTAAGTTCTTCTGCAAGTTTTTTAAGCTGATCTTTATTGAGATCAGCCCACTTCGTATCGGTCTCTATTTTTGCTGCGGAAACTATACTCTGCCAGAGTCTTTTTGGTAGATCAAATTGTGGTCTGGTAGAAACTTGTTGTTTTGAAATTGAAAATTTCAATTCTTTCAGGTCGTTTAAAATATCTGTTTTGGTATATCCCGGGAGCCAGTTTACCTGAATATCGAACTTATAATCGAGCATGTTTAGTCCTCTAGCGCCCCAGGCTGATAGTTTTAAGATTGCGGGACCGCTCATTCCCCAATGTGTGATTAAGAGGGGGCCTGAGCTTTCCAGGTTTTCATTTAAAATTTTTACTTCAGCATCAGTAGCAATTCCGGCAATTCCTTTAATTCTGTTATCCTGAATATTAAAAGTAAAGAGAGAGGGTACAGCGTCTACAATATGATGTCCCATTTTTTGAAGTAAATTCCACACCTTTGAATTACTGCCGGTCGCAAGCATTAATTTCGAAGATTTAAAACTTGTGCTATTCGTATTTATTTGCCAGAAGTCCTGTTCTCTCGAAAAATTCTTCAGGCTTTGTCCTTTTTGAATTTCAATATTCAGTTTTTTACATTCTTTGGTGAAGCAGTCTATAATAGTTTGAGAACTATCGGTGATCGGGAACATCCTGCCGTCTTCTTCGGTTTTTAGTTCTATTCCGCGTTCATTGAACCATGCTATTGTATCGCCCGTCATGAAATTATGAAAAGGTCCGCGAAGTTCTTTTTCTCCACGGGGATATTTTTTTACAAGTTCAGCAGGAATGAATTCGGCATGAGTAACATTACAGCGGCCTCCTCCGGAAACTTTTACTTTTGTAAGTACTTCTTTTCCTCTTTCGAGAATTAGAATTTTAAGTTCAGGATTATTTTCAGCAGCATTCATAGCCGTGAAAAAACCTGCGGCACCACCACCCACGATAATTATATCAAATTGCTTCAAATTTCACTCTTTTAATCTGAAACAAAAGTAGGGAGATAAAAAGTGATTCAGAAATATGGTTTTATGGATTCAGGTTTAGAACCGGGTTGTGCAGACGATTTGGATAATCTGAAATTATTCCATCCACCCCAAAATCTATCATTCTTTTAATGTCTTCCCTTTCATTAACGGTCCATACATTTACCTTAAAACCTGCATCCTGACTTAGTTTGGTATTGTCCCTGGTTATAATTCCCAAAGAAGGATGTATAGTCCATGCGTTAAGACGCTTTCCCAATTCTATCGCCTCTGGTACACTTGCCTTGCTAAGAATGGCTATTGGTGCCTGTTCATCGTTATTGCGAACTTCAAAAAGTTCATTTTTCTGAAAACTTGAAATGATAAAATCTGAATAGTTCCATGTTCCTTCAGTAATTTTTTTCTTTAATAACATACAAACAGGAGTTGCGGTATTTAAACCTTTCAACTCAATATTAATCAGGCATTTTCCTTCAATAAGATCAAGGACTTCAGTTAACAGCGGAATTTTAAAATGGTTTTCTACTTTAAGTTTACTTAGTTCTTCAGCGGATTTTTTCGCAATTTCCCCACTCCCGTTGGTAGTTCTATCTAAGGTGAAATCATGAATTACCCAAAGTTCACCGCTCGCACATTTATGCACATCAATTTCTATCATATCCACCCCAATATCTAAAGCTTTTTGTATGCTTTCCAAAGTGTTTTCTGCAACGTGAGCTTTTGCTCCCCTATGTCCTATTTTTAGAAAATTGTTCATGTTCAAAAATATTCAAATAATCCATTCCAATTATTTTTTAATGCTATCAGTTTTAAAACACTAAGATTTAGAAAGGATTAAGACTGCTTAACATTTATTTTGCTGAAAAGCACAGTAATTTAGAGGTATAGCCGGAACAAGTTAATTTTTCATTCCTCAGTGGTTATTCAGTCAATAACAAAAGTGTAATTTTAAAAGTATGAGTAAACCTGAAAAATTTCCAGAACAAGACCAGAGCCAGCCCGGAGATGAGTATAAAATGTATCCGGAACCGGAAATTATAAGAGAAGATTATAAAGGTAGTGATAAGCTAAAAGGAAAAACAGCACTAATCACTGGAGGAGATAGTGGGATTGGTCGTAGTGCTGCCGTGCATTTTGCCCGGGAAGGTGCGAATGTAGCTATTGTATATCTGGAAGAAACGGAAGATGCACTGGAGACAAAGAAGCTAATTGAAATAGAAGGAGGAAATTGCCTTATAATTTCTGGGGATCTTAAAGAAGAGAGTTTTTGCAGAGAGGTTATAAAAAATGTTATCAATGAATTTGGGCAGCTGGATGTTGTAGTTAACAATGCTGCAATGCAGTTTCCAAAATCTAAAGTAGAAGATATAACTTCTGCGCAGTTTGATGAGACCTTTCGAACCAATATTTATCCTTATTTCTATATAGTAAAGGAGTCTCTTAGCTATTTGAAAGAAGGTGGGGTAATTATAAATACTACTTCGGTAACAGCCTATAGGGGTAGTGAACATTTACTGGATTATTCAAGTACAAAAGGAGCAATAGTGAGCTTTACCCGTTCTTTGTCTAAAATGTTAGTGAAAAGGAAAATACGCGTGAATGCTGTAGCCCCAGGCCCAATCTGGACACCATTAATTCCATCTACTTTTGATAATATTTCAGATTTTGGCAAAGATGTACCTATGGAGCGTGCAGGACAGCCTAGTGAAGTTGGTCCCGCATATGTGTTTTTAGCCTGCAAGGATAGTAGTTATATTACTGGCCAGGTGATACATGTTAATGGGGGAGAAATAATAGGAAGTTAAAAGAATTGATATGGAAAAATGGTTTGTTTTTGATTTAGAGTCTTTTGTGGCAATAGTCCTTACTGCGATTGGGATTTATATAGCAATTATTGTTTATACAAGAATAGCTGGAAAGCGAAGTTTCTCGAAGATGTCTAGTTTTGACTTTGCCATGACCGTAGCTTTGGGTTCCATGATTGCAACCACCGTACTGTCTAAAAGTGTAAGCCTCTGGGAAGGAGTTGTGGGATTAGGGATTGTTTATATTCTTCAAATTTTAGTTGCAATTCTTAGAAGATACAAAATAGTGAGAGATGTGGTAGATAATGCTCCGCTTATGTTGATGGACGGAAAAAATATACTTCATCATAACCTCAAGAAGGCGAGGGTTACCGAGGAAGATCTGCGTTCAAAACTAAGGGAAGCTAATGTGTTGCGATTAAAAGAAGTAAGAGCCGTGATCTTTGAAGCGACAGGAGATATTTCAGTATTGCATACTGGAGATATGGATGAGGAGCTTGAAGACTGGTTAATAAAAGGTGTAGATAGGTAA